>NZ_JBEOPP010000028.1:0-56260 GCF_040310185.1 Shewanella sp. T24-MNA-CIBAN-0130
GGGTCTAGTAAGTATTTATGATGGGGCTAAAGATGTGTTTTTATCTTTTCTGCCGCAGAGCGGCTTCGTTCAACAAGGCATTTAAACGGAACTAAAACAGTGGGTTAGGTTTCGCTTCGCTGCACATTTTAACCCACAATTTTAGTCCGCTTAATGGGGCGTTGAACTAAGCCGCTGCGCGGAGCCAAATGAGGCTTCAATTGAGTTCATAATCCTCATTGAAACCGTTAGGTTTAAAGATGTAAGATAGAAAAATAAAATGAAAAGGAATTTCAATGAAAAACTTACCTGCTACTCAATATCAACAGTCCAAAACTGCTCTGTATCCCATAGCCAGCATCAAAAAAAGCAAATTCCTATAGCATGAAGCATGCCAATTAATTTTGACTAGGCATCGGCCAAGTCCAACAAGCGATTTATGCCTTGCAAACAGCGCAACGCATAAATACTAAAACGTTATAAATCTCAAGTGGAGTGCTCATAAAATGGAAGTAGAGATCGTAGCCATTGAGCTCAATAGACTGTCAGGATTGGTTGGTGCTGGAAAATTTGATGAAGCGTTATCTGGTGTTGAAATTCTGTATAGAGAAGTAAGCCAAGTTAATGAAAAAGACTCCACATTTTTTTTGGTCGTATCAAATGTTGCGAGTATATTTATTGATGTCGGGCATATGCTATATAACGTAGCTTCGACTCAAAAAGGTTTGGATATTTTAAAAAAATATAAAACTGAAATAATTGAGCAAATTAGTGAAGATGCATACTACTACAATTTAAGTAATGCGAAATCTAACTTGGTTAAAGAGAAAAACCCATTTAACCACACCTTTTCAACAATAGAGCAACTCGTAGAAATAAAGAAAGATCTTTGGAAAGCAATAAAATCATCAACCGATGGGTTTAACACAACCTCGCCAACTTATATTGTTAATTTAGGTAACTCACTAAAACAGCAGTTTCGCATATCTGAAGCTATGGCATGTTATGATCTTGTAAATTCATTTGAAATAGATATACCCCAATCTTGGATCAATAGGTCTGAAACCTTAATGATGTTAAATCAAGTTTCACATACTTACTCGATTCAAATGCTTGAACAAATTAAAGAGGGTTATGAGAAAGTTATTTTTTCGGAAGAAATACCACCTCAATGGGTTGAACATTATAGAGAGCAAGTAAGGTTTCATCAAAATAAGATCGATGAAGCGTGTGTAGAAGCTGGTATTGAATCAGATGTTCATGACAAAGAAAAAACTGAGTCTGAATATCAACAGCTAAGCGATTATAGAAAATTCTGCTTAAGTCACAATCTAAGTTTATCAGAGCATGGTCTGTACTGTTCATGTGTGGGTAGTTCTAGAGATAATTTAACTATTCCAACTACTGAGGGTGTGGTTGGCGATTTTGTTATTCCAATGGAAATGGTATTAAACCGATTAAAGTCAGAGTTTTCATTTTCTCGACATTTATATTTTGAATACGTATCAATTGGCCAAGATAATGAAGTGCTTCATGATTCGTGTTTCTCTGAGTTATTTAATGATGAGTTGCTTGGTTTAGATGTAGAAAAATTAAGAACTTCTTTCCGTTCATGCTTTGGTATATTAGATAAAATCGGTATTGCAATTTGTCAGTTATTTGATTTATATCCTCCTAATGGAATGGTTTATTTTCAAAGTTTTTGGCAACTTGATCGTGATAATCGCCGAGAAAAATTTAATAATTGTAAGAATCCTGGCCTCCTCGCTTTGTATAGTATTGCAACAGATTTAAATGAAAAAAAAGATGGAGAATGGTCATTCCTCAAACAATGGCGAAACGATTTAGAACATGAATTTGTCGTTGTCCATAAATCTGAAAAACCTAGTGATATTTATAAGTCTTACGACTTCATGGGAAATATTGTATTTATTAAAGAAGAAGATTTCATCGAACATTTAAAGCGTTTATTACAGTTAACTCGTTCTGCAATATTTTCTTTTGTATTCGCTGTACGTCATAAAGCGATAAATGAAAAAAAAGAAGGAGCTATTTATCTACCAAATAGCATTAATAGCCAAGATTATTTATGAAAAACGATTTATAACAAGAGACTATGGCGTCAATAGTTAATTTTATGCTTTTGGCGCTTCCCATAAAACACCATCTCTTAGCATCGAATTTAAGATCACAACCATCTTCCTGATGCAGGCAATAATAGCCACTTTCTTTGGTTTTCCTGCAGCCACTAATCGCTGATAAGTCCCTTTAAAAACGGGGTTAGACTGTATCGCTGACATCATGGCCATGTATAAAACGGTTCTAACTTGATGTCGTCCTCCTTGGATTTTTCGGTGGCCTTTGAAGCGTCCACTTTCTTTATTCATTGGTGCTACACCGACTAACGAACTGGCTTCTTTGTTATTGATATAGCCTAATTCCGGTAGATTGCTGATGATTGACGCTGCGGCAATTTTACCTATCCCTTTCATGCTTTGCAGGATGAGGTTTTTAGCTTGATAGTCAGGGTTTGACTCGATGAGATTGACGATTTTAGTTTCAATTTTTGCAATCTGATTTTTAAACACCGTCAGGATAGGTTTGATGGTCATCGCAAGTTCTTTCGGAAGAATTTGAAGTCTATTCTTCTCCATAGTTTGCATGACCAGTAGTTGATTTCGTCTTCCGACCAAATCGCTCATAGCCTGCATGATATCGGGTTTTAGCGTTGATAGACGAGGTTTGATGGCCTCACTGTAATGAGCGATAAGTTGTGCACCTAGCTTATCGGTTTTAGCTCGTTGGCCAATTGCACCAGCAAAGCGTTTTATGTGTACAGGATTAGCGATAACGAAGGGTAAATTGGCATTAGCACAAGCGATGATAAAGGGCATTTCAAGCCTCCCAGTCGCTTCTATAACAATACGTTCAGGGTTGTGTTTTTTTATGAGTCTCACGGCTTCTTTGATGCCTTTATCATCGTTAGACACGGTAAAATAGATATCGAGTGGTCGAATATAAATGTCGAGTTGGTACTTGCCAGTATCGACACCGACGTTAATGTTTTGATTAGTTTTTGTTTTCATAATAAGCTAACTCTTGCTTGCAAATGCGGGTTCGAGACCCAGTAGACTATTCGAGTATTTTGCTTGGAGTCGTTTGTCGCGTTCTTTCTTGTTATCGGTCTCTCAATAGAGGATCCGTCATTCAATCGAACTACGACAAATGAAAGCTTTAGTTGCAGCTAAAGCCTGGGTCTCACATTACCCGAAACTGGGAATTATGTGTAATTAGGTGGGTTTATTATCCATACAAGGCATTTAAACGGAACTAAAACAGTTGGTTAGGTTCCGCTTCGCTCCACATTATAACCAACAATTTTAGTCCGCTTAATGCGGCGTTGAACTAAGCCGCTGCGCGGAGCCAAATGAGGCTTCAATTGAGTTCATAATCCTCATTGAAACCGTTAGGCTTAAAGATGTAAGATAGAAAAATAAAATGAAAAGGAATTTCAATGAAAAACTTACCTGCTACTCAATATCAACAGTCCAAAACTGCTCTGTATCCCATAGCCAGCATCAAAAAAAGCAAATTCCTATAGCATGAAGCATGCCAATTAATTTTGACTAGGCATCGGCCAAGTCCAACAAGCGATTTATGCCTTGCAAACAGCGCAACGCATAAATACTAAAACGTTAGGCATTCAGGAGAGTTAAGTGTTAAATCGTATTTTATTTGTCGCATTAATTATTTTTGGTGTTAGTGCTTGTCAAAGTACAGGTGTAATTCCTATGGGTCATGGTACTTATATGATCGGTAAAAAAGATGGCTCTCCTGGTTTAGGTGTTTCACTTAGTAATAAAGCTGAAGTTTATAAAGAGGCTAATACTTTTTGTCACGAGAAAGGGCTTAAAGTTGAAACTATTAAAGTAACCGTTTCACCTGCTAAATTAGCAAAACTTGGCTCTACAGAGTTAGAGTTTAAGTGTGTAACAACAGAGCAATAAATGCCTAACTAATAAGGATAGGCCGCGCGAAGCCGCGTCCTTATCCCAAGTGTTGAACAAGCCCGAACACCTGAGAGTGACTCTTTATTATGTAAATAACAGCTCGAGAAAACGCGCTGTTTGATGTGATAGTTATCGTGCTAATTTTCTGTAGTCAGCAAGCTACCTTAGCCTCTCTGCTAATTGTTTTAACGCTATATTTTCAGTATCTTAAATTATCTCTCTTCATCGTATTCATTAAGCCATTATCCTTCTTATTTTCCAGCGTTAGGTTATGAGCCGTAAGTTTGTCGGTCGTTTCACTATGCCCATAAAACGCATTGGTTGCTGACAGCAGGGGCAACTGCGCGTCGCTAATCTGCGCTTTATCTCGGGAATGATTGGAAACATTGCCCCTGCAACTGCTAGCATAAGCTGTATTTGTTGCCTGAGCTTTTTGGCATTGCCTCTGAGCAGTCCACTGTTTGTTACAAGAGTCTCTCACTCGTCTTAATCCCTTCGGCAATACGTGTTGCAGTATTAACCAGAGAAATTCTGTGGCGGGTAGAGTACGGACTTTCTTCGATTTGTTTTGGCTGTCTTCAAACTCGAAACCCACTTGACCCTCGACATGACTGACGATGCTTTTGTCGGGCAGAACACCACGATAAAGATAGCGTGATAGATACTGCAACGCAGGCAAGCCTTTGCCCACATGCTGGCAGTCTACCACCCACTTTTTGGGCAGTGAGGTTGGCAGTGTGAGGTTACGTTTTGCCAAATACTCCAGCAAGCGCGCACGCCAGACGTTGGCAAGGTTAAAGGAGTTGAACAGGTACTTTCCCTTATTCTTTTTCCAGTGCTTTTGAGTTTTGTTGAAACTGCCTGCGGGGATGATGAAGTGAATATGCGGATGGCTCTTGTTAATAGATGGGGCACGTCGCCTGTTGTGAGTATGAAGTACGCCGGTAAAACCAATATCACCGGCAAGCTTAGGTGAGTTAAGGCCAAAGTCTTTGAGCACACTGGCAGCGACGGAGAACATGGCTGGATAGAGCGCTTCTGGGTGATATTTAGCAACAACACGCAGTTCATATGGCAAAGTAAATGTCACCATAAAGTAATCGACAGGCAACATTTGCGTAAAATATCGATAAACTTCATATGTCACACTCCCACTTTAACACCAAACTATTGGTGAGCTGGTTAACCGACAAGGCTGTATTTTTTCTCGTAATCGTCGTGAGACGGGTGTAACGGGCGGTGGTGTTGAGGCTGTTGTGACCGAGTAAATGCTGTACTAAGCGTAAATCTAACCCTTGCTCTAGCAGATGAGTGGCATAGCTGTGGCGTAAATTATGTGGGCTAATGGATTTGTGAATGTTGCAGTCGCTAATCACTTTTTTCATCGCCTTTTGAATGCCACCACGGTCCATCATTGAGCCTGGTTTACCGTCTTTACCAGGAAATAAAAGCTGAGGATGACGATGAGTTTGCCAGTAATATCGCAGCGCTAACAATGTGCGCTGTGGTAAGGGTATTAGCCTATCCTTGCCGCCTTTGGCGTCACGAATATGCACCTGCATCAACGCAGAATCAATATCGCCAACCTGTAATGAAACTGCTTCACCCAAATGAAGGCCCATGTTGTAAAGGGTTAAAAAGCACACTTGATAAAGTAGTTGATGGGTGAGGCTAATCACAATAGACACTTCAGCAGGAGTGAAAATATCGGGTAAGCGTTTGACCTGTGGTGGCTTGACGATGTTAAGCCACTGCCAGGATTGGTTAAGGACATACCGATAGAAAAACTGTAATCCATTACGGTCAAGTTTAACGGTACTCCAGGAGTGAGAGGCAATTAAATCAGCAAAGTAGCGTTTTAAATCATTGGTTGAAAGGTTATCAGGACAGCAGTCAAAATAAGCACTAATACGCCTAACGGCACGGCTATAGGCATCGATGGTTGCAGGCCGCTTACCTTGCAGTGTTAAATTGGTAAGATGTTGTTCATAAAGAAAATCAAAGCGTTGTTGTTCGGATGTGTTCATGGTGATACTCCTAGGTGAGCAACTTCAATTAGGTCGCTTCTAGAAAGTATTATTGATGAGATCAATTTGAGTGTGATTTTATCTTTTTCTGCCGCAGAGCGGCTTCGTTCAACAAGAAAATCAAGCAGGACTAAAAACAGTTTGCTCGGTTCCGCTTCGCTACACACTTTAGCAAACAATTTTTAGCCTGTTATTTGGGCGTAGCGGTATTTCCCAACTCGCAATCAAAGTGCTACTATAGTGATACATTTTTAGGTCGAGATATGTTATGAGAGTTGAACTCGTTACAACATTGAAGCGTCACGCTACGAAAATTTTATCCGAACTTCACTCTACTAAAGAACCCGTATTAATTACTGAACACGGTCAACCTTCAGCATACCTTGTAGATGTTGATGATTTTGAATTTATGCAAAAGCGAATGCAAATTCTTGAAGCTATTGCGAAAGGAGAGTCTGCAATAAGCCGAGGGGAAACTAGCTCAAATATTGAAGCTAAAGAGAAAATGAATAAATGGCTGAAATAATTTGGACAAACCCTGCGCTTGATGACCTAAATGATATAGCAGAATATATTTCTTTAAGTAATATGTTGTCTGCTAAGACATGGGTCACAAACATGTTTGAAAAAGTGGAACGTCTTGACACTTTTCCTGAATCTGGAAAGGTACCGATAGAGCTAAGCAATCTAAATTATCGAGAAATTGTAGTTAATCCTTGTCGTGTATTTTATAAAATAGAAAATGGCAATGTTTTTATTTTGCATGTCATGAGGCAAGAACGTGATTTAAGAAAATTCTTACTGCTTACTTAAGGCCTTGGTGTGGGTGAAACACCACGACGTTAGTGGCCGCAGGCCATAAAAAATCCGTGCAGGGTGGAACCTTGCGACCTTAATCCAAACGAAGTTTGGAGGTATAAAAGAATGACAACAAACTGGTCATACAGTTGCTACAGTTGTGGTTTACCCACATCCGTTCACACATCAATCGAACCATCCGATGATGCTAGCTTCGCTGCAATCACTTGTTTTTGCGATCGATCAACCAACACCACTAACAACAACACCGGAAAACCAATCAAACTCGCTGCAACAAAGAAATTGATATAACCAAACGCATCAACATACAAACCCGAAAATCCAGCGATAAACTTAGGAAACAACAACATAATGGATGACAATAATGCATATTGGGTAGCGCTATAACCCGTGCTGGTTAAACTCGATAAATAGGCAATAAACGCCGCCGTCGCAATACCGGCACTAAAATTATCCACCGAAATCGCCAAGGTTAAAAATGGTACGTTATAGCCAATATACGCTTGCCAAGCAAACAGCAGGTTGGTGACCGCGACTAGCAAGGCGCCCAAGAACAGAATTTTCATGGTGCCATAGCGCATGATTAATACCCCACCAAAAGCGGCACCGACTAAGGTCATGATTAAACCATAGACTTTACTGATAAAAGCGATTTCTTCTTTACTAAAACCGATATCGACATAAAACACATTGGCCATAATGCCCATGACAATATCTGAGATGCGATAGCATGAAATTAACAACAGAATCAGAATGGCGCTTTTGCCATGACGTTTAAAAAAGTCAATAAAAGGCAATACGCTGGCACTGTATAGCCAAGCTAATGCTCCGGCGACTTTTGCAGGATACTTGGCCGCAAACTCCGCCCTTAATTGGCGTTCTTTATCGTCAGCGTATTTAGTATCAACTTGAGGTTCTTTACTGCATAGGGTGGTAATAATGCCAATGCCCATTAACATGGCCATAGCAAAGTATGCCGTTTGCCAAGCTTGTAGGTTATAAGCATCATTACCTGGTGATACCCAAGCCGCGATGGTTAACGCGCCAGCAGTAGCAATGATCATCGCGCTGCGATAGCCCACTTGGTATGCAGCGGCTAGCGCTGCTTGCATTTTTTCTGGAGCGGATTCAATCCGAAAAGCGTCGATTACGATGTCTTGAGTGGCAGAGGCGAAGGCTAACAGCAGTGCACATAACGCCAGACGGTCAAGATTAACCACAGGATCGCTAACCGACATGCCGAGAATGGCACCCACTAAACACAGTTGTGCAAATAGCATCCAGCCACGTCGTCGGCCTAAAAAGCGGGTGAATAAGGGGAGCGACATACGGTCGACTAATGGAGACCATGCCCATTTAAAAGCATAAGTCAGCGCTATCCAGCTAAAGTAACCAATCGCGGCTCGATCGATACCCGCTTCACGTAACCAGAAACTGAGGGTCGAAAAAACCAGCATTAAAGGTAAGCCGGCAGAAAAGCCCATCAAGAGTAATATCAATACTCGTTTATGGTAATAAACCGATAATGCTTCACGGGTACGAGACAAAAAAACCGACATAAGACAACTGGATGAAGGAGAATGGCTCTAGCTTATGTTGCAAGGGGCTTAGGTTCAAGCCATTCGAAGAGTTTATTCAATCAGTTTGGATTAATTAACCTTAAGGTCTGATACCAATACAGCTTTGTGGCACATTACCGCCAATATTGATGTAGTCGCAACATTCATTAACCTGCTGGCGTAAATACTGATTGCCTTTAATAGTCCAACCAGACCAATGATCAAAACAATACAATAAGTGCCAAAATACTTTTTCGGTATCGCTAGGTTGCTCGGTTAATTGATTAGAATGGTTTGATATAAATTGCCATTCTTCCAACACATCCCACATATACAGTTGTATTTCTTTGTAATCTAACTGATTGTCTAAAAAAGCTTTGCCGTAATAGGCAAGCTGTGGGGCTTTGGTTTCAATAAAATCATTAGCCGTCATCATAAGTGCGTCCTTGAGTATTTGGAATGCGGTTGCGAATAATTGCGCAGCTAACTGAGTGAGTGAATAAAATAGAGTATAGACGTTAATAACGTTGTTGAAGGTGAAAACCTTAAAAAAAGTGTCATTTTGTCATTCTATAGTGCTATTAGTTGATTTATAAGCTAGTAAAAATATACAGGGTAAGAAGTAATTGCATCATCATATGAGCTAAAGATAGCCTTATTAATGATAATGATGCTGGTATTGGTTAAAGGTGCTCGACGGTAATGCGCGAATAACGATGGTATGCGCGCATTACCGTCGATAGGTATAGACGAATAGCAGGAGATTAGCGAGGCAGTAAGGTGGCCTTTTTTAGCATAACAGTATTTACCGGAAAATCGGGCCAGTTTAGCGTAGTGTTATTTTCAGTCGGTACCAATGAAATAGCTTCTAATACCTCCATTCCTTGAGTCACTTCACCAAAAACAGTATAGCCCCAGCGACGTTTAGACGGGTCTAATTTGGTATTGTCAGCCAGATTGAAGTAAAACTGCCGTGTTGCTGAATGGGGGTTGTTATCTCGAGCCATTGCAATTGAACCAAGAGAATTTGATAAACCATTGCCAGATTCATTCACTACGGGATCGTGTGAAGGGCGTTCTTCTAGTTTAGTGGTTAACCCACCGCCTTGAACCACAAATTCGGCAATGACACGATGAAAAATCGTATTATCATATTCGCCTGTAACCACATAGGTTAAAAAGTTATCCACGGTAAGCGGTGCACGGGTGCGATCTAACTCAACCACAATTTTTCCCATTGAGGTGTCAAACTCAACTTGCGGATATAAGGTGTTTTTTTGAATATCAACCGCGGCATGGGTGTGTAAACTGGTTAATAGCAATAGACATGTGGCTAGCCATTTCAACATAATCTTCAGTCCTTTTATTGACATCTTTGATGCCAATACGTGATGGCGCGAGTTGGGTTAACGTTGAATAAACTGGTGTAATTCTTCATCGTTAAGTATTTCAGTGGTAAGTTTATCAACTAGTTTGGTGATATCTAATTCAAGCGTTGCAAAATCAGGGCTTAACGGGCCTTTTAAATAACCGTTAGCATTATACGATTTAGTGAATTCTTGCTGTGAATTTTTAGCCAATACGTTGATCACTAAGCGTGTTTTTGATTCAAAACTGAACGTGGTATCAGTGACATCAGCCAACAAATAATTTAGCTGAAACTGCACTGAATTGCGTGCGGCAGGATCTATGACATAACCCGCTTTTTTTATCCCATCACGGAACAGCTTTTCCAGTTGTTGACGGATCGGCTCACTGGCGCTCACCAGTCTAGGCGCTTTGCCTTCTTCATTAAAACGCACCACAAAGCTTGCTTCGCGAGTGTCGATGGTGTCTACCATCACAGGGAAATCCGCTTCAGTTTGTAACTGGATCCGACCCAGAGTGGGATTAAGACCAACATGAGTCGGTTCATGACTGGCGCAAGCTGTTAACAATAATGTAGACAGTAAAATAGTGATTAGTAACTTCATGAGACAACAATAACGAGCAATAGGTAGATAAATCATACCAGAATTTGTCTGGGTTTCCAGTATCGCTAGGGTTATGTTGTTATTAAAGATAACTCAAGTTATGTGCGTCACTATTCATACCGGTGTAACTAATAATCAATATTCCGTTTGCCCCCCCTTTTTACTGAGAGACACGGCATCAATGTTACTCGGTTGTTGACATTAATGACTGATCAATTCAGGTTAGTGTTATGCAACTTAAGTCAGATAAACAATGTGATGTAGGTAATGTAATGCAACATAAACAACCACAATTGGCTCCAGATAAATTGATCAAAACTAATGGCCAGCCAGTATTTGGCTTATTTGATGGGATTGTTGATTCACTCAATGTTAATCAATTTGTTTATTCGACGGTAATGGACAAACCCGCATCGACATTGGCTAAGCATTTCGATTTTAAGCAGTTCCAGTTTGTTAACATTATTACCCCTCATTATATTATTGCTGTTGCGATTGCCGATATTCGCTATGTCGCCAATGGTTTTTGTTACCTTTATGACATTAACACCAACAAGCTTACTCAAACGCAATGGTTAACCCCGCTAGGGCTTGGGTGCCAGTTAAGTGATTCTCCAAAACGTGGGCGCGCCGAGATTGGCCGTAAACAAAAAGGTATTGTTATTGATATTGTCGACGGACAATGGCAAGTCGAGATTAATCTTGCAGACATACAAGCCAATTTACGTATTCAACCTGCGCCATTGAGTTTACCCATCAGCTTGTGTACTCCAACAGGTTATAACGGCTGGACCTATACTCAAAAGCATAATGGCTTAGCCGTAACGGGGCAATTAACCATTCATC
Organism: Shewanella sp. T24-MNA-CIBAN-0130; assembly: GCF_040310185.1. Lineage (NCBI taxonomy): Bacteria > Pseudomonadati > Pseudomonadota > Gammaproteobacteria > Alteromonadales > Shewanellaceae > Shewanella > Shewanella sp. T24-MNA-CIBAN-0130. The sequence goes on from NZ_JBEOPP010000028.1 coordinate 11,214, forward strand.
ATGAACCGCAGCCTTTACAATATGCGCTGGCGGGTTATGATTTTTCGGCCGGATTTATGCGCCGTGAAACCAGTTGGCGTTGGGCTTCAATCAATGCCCAAACTGAAGACGGTGTTATTGGGTTGAATTTGGCGGCTGGGGTTAACGAAACCGGTCAGACCGAAAATGTCATGTGGGTAAATGGCGAGCGTCACTTGTTGGGCTGCGCGCAGTTTGATTTTAATCGACACTCACAACAAGATTTGTGGCATATCACCACCAATGATGGTCAAGTTGATTTGTATTTTAGGCCGTTAAATCAACGTAGCGAAAAGCTGAATTTAATCTGGTTAAAAAACAATTTTAGACAATACATTGGTTATTTTAGCGGGATGATTGGCGATAATAATGGCAAACAATATCGCTTAAAAAACCAGCTAGGCTTAACAGAAGATCATTTTGCCAAATGGTGATGACGACTAACGGTGTCGACTAGATAAGTGATTTTTTAGTCTATGGTCTATGGCCTATTAAAAACGGATTATTAAAAGCGGTTTACTAAAATGGGTTGTGCCGGAAGAGCGATTTGATTAGGAATGCGAAGTAGCGAAGCGTTATTACAAACGTTGTTAAAATAATAATAAATAGAAATGGATAACATATGGACATGGATTTACTGATAGCTCACCCAGAGTGGTTATTACTGGTGTTAGCGCCGATTTTTTTCGGCTGCATTTTATTGGAGTGGTGGTTTGGTGTTCGCGCCCAGCGATTGCCGAGTAATGCTCAATATCGCCCCGGCGAAGTGTTGTGTAATTTTGTATTGGCAGGCATGCATCAAGTGGCGGATATTATCGCGGGCTTATTGATTGCGAAGATCTATTTACACTTTTTTGGCTGGCGCTTATTTGATATCGAAATGACATTATTCACTTTTGGTTTATTGCTTATTGCTCAAGACTTTTGTTATTACTGGTTTCATCGCGCTAGCCATCGTATTCGTTGGATGTGGGCGGCACATGTGGTGCATCACAGCTCTGAAAATATGAATTTCACTACTGCATTTAGACAAAGCTTAATGTATCCACTGGCGGGAATGTGGCTGTTTTGGTTACCGTTAGTGGTGATTGGCTTTGATCCTAATTGGGTGGTGTTTGCGGTGTTACTTAATCTTGGATTGCAGTTTTTTGTTCACACCCAAGCGATTAAGTCGTTAGGGCCGCTAGAGTTGATTTTTAATACGCCGTCCCATCATCGTGTTCATCATGGGCGTAACCCGCAATATATCGACAAAAATTATGCCGGGGTGCTGATTATATGGGACAAAATTTTTGGTACGTTCGAGCCTGAGATTGAAACCGTGGTATACGGTATTACTAAACCGGTAAACAGTTTTAACCCGATAGTGGTGACATTTAGTGAATGGCGCGAGATGTGGCGTGATGTCACCCAAGCGCAATTATCTCTAGGGCAGCGGTTACGAATATTATTTGCACCGCCCGCAACCCATCAACAGCCCCCCCCAAGAACGAATACCACTTTAAGCTAACCTAAAGCGGCGACGCGTTTACTTTTATACTACTTTTATTGCCTTGATAGAGTAAATAAGTGGCATGAGGTGGCCTTGATGTTTTAGCTGGTAACCTTTACCTGCCACAAACTCCAAACCTTCGACGCAGTTGTAGGGACTGTAAGGATGCTCGTTAAACGCTTCGATACTGAGTCCCGCATTAATGAGTGCGCTAATGACTTCGCTTATCGGATGCGGCCAAGTGACTACCGTTTCAATTTGGTCGTTGTGGTTTTCGGTGTAGGTGACTTCATCTTCGATATCCGGTTGTGTCTGGGGAAAGTATCCATAACCACACAACACATCATTAAAAGGGTGGAACTCAACCAAATGAAATTCACCGCCTGGACGTAATGCGCCAGCAATGGTTTGCGCCCAGCGGGTTAAGTCTGGTAACCAAGATAACACTCCGTATGAGGTGAACACGATATCGTATTGCTTGATATTGTTTTCACCAAATTGATAGATGTCCTGGTTAATGAATCTTGCCGATAATTGCAATTGGGCCGCTAGTTGCTTAGCCTTTACTATCGACTCGCAGGATAAGTCTACGCCAGTGACATTGGCGCCAAGTCTTGCCCACGATAAGCTGTCTTGGCCAAAGTGACATTGTAGATGCAACAGGCTTTTGTGGTGTACATCGCCGACCTGTTCAAGTTCAATGGGGTTTAATGATGACTTACCTTGGATAAATGCGTCTAAGTCGTAAAATGTTGAGTCGAGGTGGATTTGAGTTCGCTGGTTCCATGCGTGTTTATTGATGGCTAAATAGTCCATTTTCAATGTCTTCTTATTGCTTTTATAGGGTAAATTGTCCAAATGACTCAATAATATTACTTGGTTTGAAGCTAAAACACGAATGACTCAATAAGCGACAAAAGATGACTCTTTAGCTGTTATTGCATGATTAATTTTTGACGTTCAATAAATTGATGAAACTCAATTTTAGGTGCAATGGCGCCTTTATGCTGAATCACAAATCCCGCTGCTTGGGAGGCTAATTTAATGGCGGCGCTGATATCAACGCCAGTTAAGCGCGCGCCTAAATACACCCCGTTGAACGAGTCGCCCGCTGATGTGGTGTCGATAACGTTTTTTACTGGTGTAATCGAAAAATGCTGTTGCTGGTCATTAATCACATAGTGAATGCTGTTTTTACCGCTTTTAACCACCAGTTCGTTAATGGCGTAAGGCTGGCAGAACGCAATGATGTCTTCAACAGAATGAATACCGTAAAGTTGATTAAAGTCATCAACACTTGGCAGTACGACATCGGCCACACTAAACGCAATATCAAACTGTGCCTTTGCTTGGTCTGGACTGTGCCACATTCTTGCGCGGTAGTTAGGGTCAAACACAATACTGACACCCGCTTGCTTACATTGTTTAATCAGTAACCAAAATGCTTCGCGATCTTCTTCTTTAATAACCGCTAAAGAAATGCCTGAAAAAAACACCATATCCGCCTGAGAGATTTTACTGATGGCTGCTTCGTCAATAAATTGCATCATTTGCCGTGCTGCTGAGTCGCTGCGCCAATAAGTAAAGCTGCGCTCGCCATTACTGTCAGTTTGTATTGCATACAGGCCGGCAATTTTGTCAGTGCTTTTAAAGACCATATCGGTATTAATTTTTTCATCTTCAAAGCGTTGCAACATGGCCTGGCTAAAACTGTCTTGGCCAATGGCTGTGACTAGGTGCGTGCTAATATCGCTAAAGGTGCGCTTAAGGTAAACCCCAGTGTTATACACATCACCAGCAAAAGATTGCTGTAAGCTGGTGGCCGTTACACGTTGTAATTCGACCATACACTCACCAAATAAAAAAATACTTTTCACGGTTATAACTTCCTTTTTAACGTAAAAATAACGCTTACATTTTTTTAAAGACGACTTTGTATTGGTTAATTTGCGTATTAGGTTAAGTTGGAAATGCTTTAGTGGACATTCGCTCTAAGGTCTGCAAAAGTCATTCGTAGACCGGGTTGGCGCTTTATCCACTCTTGGTCAAGCGACTGAAGGGCTCACTGTCAGTCGTTAATGGGGTTATTTCGTGGCTTGTAAAATTACAAACTTACCATTGGATGCAACCGTGGTGCAGTTTTTAAAAATGCGGTTTATTTTAACGTGATAGGCCAAGTGCCGATTGCCGACGATATGTAATAAGCCACCTTTCTTTAAACGCTTATGGGCGTCAACAAACATTTGCCAAGCGATATGGTCGGTGATGGCTTCACCTTGATGAAACGGTGGATTGCATATCACTAAGTCTGGCTCAACACCTGCGGGCAAGTTGCTCAGGCAATCGTCCCAATGGAAAAAGGCTTGAGGCGCCGCTGGGTTTTGACCATCTGGGTTTTGGGCCTGAGCGTTTGTGGTGTGAGTCTCTAAAGCGTTAGCTTGCCAATTATGCTTGGCCGAGGCTATAGCCATATCAGAATCATCCACAAAGTGAATATGCGCATCGGGATAACATTGCTTTGCGTGTAATCCTAAAATGCCGTTACCGCAGCCTAAGTCTATAATGTGGTTGAATTCACCTTTGGGCATGTTGTCGAGCATAATCCTTGCGCCGATATCGAGTTTATTGGCAGCAAATACATTAGCAAGATTACTCATAGTGAGTTTGAGCTCATCGACATTCCAACTCACCGCTTTTGCTAATGGGCGTTGTTTGCCATCGCTAATACAGCTGATAACCCGTGTGTTTTTCCACGCTAAACTGGCTGAGGCTGGGCCAAGGTTTTTTTCAATACTGGCCAGCAATGCTGGATTAATTGACTTAGCTTTAGCCCCAATCAGGACTTTGGTTCCTGCAGGTAGCACTGTGGATAAACGGGCAAGTTGCTGGCCAAAGTAGTGTAGATTTTTCGGCAACTTCATCAGCACTAACTGAATATTTTGCGGCAATGTATCGCGGCTATTTAACCAATGTATGTCGCTAGGTGCCAGTTTGTTGTGTAATAAATTTTGCTGACAGCCCAGTAAACTGGTTTTTGCATCCGTTTCGACAAGCAATGAACTGTTTGGGTTTTGGGTTGCTAAGGCACACGTTAGCGCCCCAAAGTTATCATTAAGAATGGCGGTAGTGGTTGCTGTTATTTCGGCGTCGATTAAATATTTGATTAGGTGTTCATCAGCGGCATCCCATGCTTGTAAGTTTGATGCTTGTTGGCTTGGATAACGAAAAAGCTCAAGCTCTATACCTGAACAAGCAAATTGGGTTGTCATAACTGTGTTACCTAATAAAAGAATATCGATAAAATAGCCAGATATTATCTCAGATAACACCTAGCAGCGCGAGGCTTAGGCTTAAACAAGTTAATAAGGACAATTAGCCTAGTGCCGCGATTCTATCGGTTATCTGTCTTTCCTCCTGGAATAGCTATTTTTACACTCCATGTTGAATTTTTAATATAAACAAGGTGATATAAATATTTTGCTTTGATGGTAAATCATTATTCGGTAAAAAGACTCATGCAACAGAGATAATTGCTATTAACGGTACGGTTGAGTAATATCAATCTATTGCCGTAAAATAATGGTTTTCAAGGAATAATGATGAAAGGTGCTGGTGGAACATCTGGTGGAATGGGTCAGTTCTTTATTGGGTTAGTGATGATCTGTGGTGGCTTTTATATGTTGTTAAATGCTATCAAAGTAACCAGCTCATTTGGTTTTAGCAGCCATTTATATCAGCTGGGCGGCTTTGGATTTACCAGTGGCATGGTGATGATACCCTTTATGTTTGGCGTGGGAATTATGTTTTATAACGCTAAAAATATTCTCGGGTGGTTGCTGACATTTGGTTCGTTAGTGGCGTTGATTTTTGGGGTAATAAGCTCGATTCATTTTCGTTTTTCTTACATGAGCGCGTTTGATTTAATCGTTATTTTGGTGCTCAGCGTGGGTGGTTTAGGCTTGTTTTTACGCTCTTTGAAAGCGATTGAAAAGCGTTATCCTGAATCTTAATGGCATTTTTGGGCTGTTAACAGCCGCTGGTTTGAACATTAATAATAGGGCGTTCCGTGGTTGATGTTGCTTGCCTATAACGTAAATAACACGCCGCTTTGCCAGCGTCCTCAGTGATCACTCCATGCCAGTATATCCATGCTCCAGGAAACACACTTTCGCGTTTGTTCCAATCATTTTCAGGTAGATTCATTAATAATGGTATACCCGCAGCGGTACCATCTGGCTAACCATAGGCCAACTTAATATCGACACCATCAATATTCAGCGTAGTTATCGCAAGCCTCTCGACGCCAGCAATAGCGGCTTTTGAATAGGTTAATGTTGCAGCTGACTGCATGGCTGTTTCCATTCCATCCATAGTCGACACTATTGCGTCAGTGCGTAAATCAATAAATTTACTTTGCGCGACAACGGCCAATAAGGCCAAAATAATCATAACAACAACCAACTCTATTAATGTAAAGCCGTGTGATTGTCTTATATTATTTCTCATGCTATTTTTCATCTTATTTTTTAGTGATACTAGCATCATTTTTTCGGCGGTCGTAATCCTGCTGTGTCGGCCCTTATTGTTAAGGCATCTACAATGTGGTGTTTTGTTGGTATTATCAGAATATCTTAGTTATATATGCTGGTTAATACTGTGACGAATCCAACGACTATTTCAACTGAGTCCCCATCTTCTGCTAAACCTCCTTTACGGCATTCTGTTTTACCTTGGATTTTACAATTTCTGTCTCCTTATCGTATGAAGGTAGTGGCGGCTATTGTATTTCTGTTTATTGGATCGCTGGCATGGCTATCGCTTGGGCAAGGTGTTCGGTTAATGGTCGATGAAGGCTTTATTGCTGATAATGCTGGGCGCTTGAATGAAATTATGTTGTTTATAGTTGCTATTACCGCGATCAGTGGCACTGCGGTTTTCTGCCGGTTTTATATCATGACTTGGCTTGGCGAGCGGGTCAGTGCTGATATTCGGTTACAGGTATACAATCATTTATTATTGTTATCACCTGCTTTTTTTGCGACTCAGCGAACGGGGGAGGTGATTTCACGATTTACCGCAGACAGCACTTTATTACAAAGCGTTGTTGGGTCCAGTTTATCTATGGCGCTGCGTTCAAGTGTGACTGTGGTTGGTGGCATCGTTATGATGGCTTTTACCAGTGTTAAATTGACGGCATTAGTGTTGTTAGCGGTGCCTTTGGTATTAGGGCCAGTCAGTTTTTTTGGACGGAAAGTGAGAACCTTGTCGCGGAAAAGCCAAGATAGGGTCGGCGATCTTGGTGCGTATATCGATGAGACATTACATGAAATTCATACTGTTCAAGCGTATACCCACGAAGCTAAAGACCGCCAACTCTTTGCCGACCGAGTTGAGGCGGTAATGGATGTGGCTAAAGGCAGGATCAAATATCGCGCACTACTGATTTCAACTGTGATGTTTTTAAGCATTGTGGCGATAGCCTTTGTGACTTGGATTGGGGCACAAGATGTTATGTCTGGCAGTATCACCGGTGGTGAGCTGTCTGCGTTTATGTTTTATGCCGTTATGGTTGCAGGCTCGGTGGCGACCATCAGTGAAGTGTTTAGCGAGATCCAACGCGCCTCTGGCGCAGCAGAGCGGTTAGTTGAGTTAGTTAATACGCCTATTGATATACCTGAGCAAGTTACACCGAATCAATTAGTCGTGCCTGTTAATGGTTTGCTTAGTTTTGATAAGGTGAGCTTTGCTTATCCGTCTGATCTGGGACAAGACGTGATCCGCCAGTTGTCGATAACGATTGCTCCAGGTGAAAGAGTGGCGTTAGTAGGGCCTAGCGGAGCAGGGAAGAGCACCATATTTGAATTAATGATGCGTTTTTATCAGCCTAAACAAGGGCGAATTTTATTAGATGGTATTGATATTTCGACTCTGACATTGGCTGACTTACGCCAACAGTATGCGCTTGTGCCGCAAGAGTCGGTGATTTTTGCCATGAATGTCCTCGACAATGTGCGTTATGGTCGCTTAGATGCCAGTGATGAAGAGGTTAAGCAGGCCTGTATTGCCGCTAAAGCGGATGAGTTTATTAGCGAGTTTACTGAAGGCTATTGGACCTACTTAGGTGAACGTGGAGTCCGTTTGTCTGGCGGGCAAAAGCAACGTATTGCTATTGCAAGAGCTATTCTTGCTGACAGACCAATATTACTGCTTGATGAAGCGACGAGTGCGTTAGATGCCATAAGCGAAATCAAAGTAAAGCAGGCGCTTGATTCACTTATGGCCAAACGGACTACGGTGATTATTGCCCATCGTTTGGCGACCGTGATCAATGCAGACCGAATTTTTGTGATAGATAAAGGGCTATTCGTTGCCAGCGGCACCCACAACGAATTAATGGCGAGCAATGAGCTATATCGTGAATTTGCCAGTTTACAGTTATTGATGGATAACGAGTTGTCATAATCGTTATCGCTTTAAGGTATGAGCTTGTGTGTGACGAATAAAAAAGATGCCTAGGCATCTTTTTTATTCAAATTGATTAACCGTGTTAAATGACGTTAATCACAGTTCGTTAATCACAGTTCGATAATCACAGTTCGATAATCACAGTTCGATAATCACAGTTCGATAATCACAGTTCGATAATCACAGTTAGATAATCACAGTTAGATAATCACAGTTAGATAATCGCACTTGATAACGACAGCTTGATGAGTGCTTATTATCCTGAGTTGAGGTGAGTGACCTGACGTTTTACCAACATAACGCTCTACTTACTCGATCTCTACTTACTTGCTCTCTATTTACGGAGCTCCCGACGCAAAATTTTGCCAACTGCACTTTTTGGTAATTGTTCTGTAAACTCAATAATTCGTGGCACTTTATATGCAGTCAGTTGGCTGCGACAATAATCTTTAATGATTTGTTTTGTCTCATCAATATTCGTCGATTGTTGTTTTAGAACAATCACGGCTTTTACTGCTTCACCAGAACGTTCATCTTCAACCCCCACCACGGCACATTCGAGCACTAACTCATGGGTTGATAGCACATCTTCGATTTCATTAGGATAAACGTTAAAGCCAGAGACAATAATCATATCCTTTTTCCGATCGACAATGGTGTGATAACCATCTTCACTCTCAACCCCAATATCGCCAGTCTTAAAAAAGCCGTCTTTGGTCATGACGTTAGCGGTTTCTTCTGGCTTATTCCAATACCCTAGCATCACTTGCGGGCCACGCACGGCAAGTTCGCCAGCTTGTCCGACAGCGACCTCATTATCATCTATATCCAGTACTCGAACTTCAGTCCCTAATACTGGTTTACCAATAGTGCCAAGGCGTTGATATCCTGGGGCATTAATGCTGACTACCGGAGATGTTTCAGACAAACCATAGCCTTCTGAAATCATACAACCTGTGGTTTGCTGCCATAAATTAGCCGCTGCACTGGTTAATGCCGTACCACCCGAAATGGTTATTTTCATTTTACTGAAATCTAGGGCTTTAAATTCTGGTTGATGGCATAGACCGACAAATAATGTGTTTAAGCCGGCAAACCCGGTAAATGGATAGGCCTTCATGGTATTGATTAGCCCAGAAATATCACGAGGGTTTGGAATTAATACTGAGCAACCACCGGCCTCAAAATACAACACTAAATTAACCATAAAAGCATAGATATGATAAATCGGTAATGGTGCGACAAATACATCATGTCCTTCGGTCATGGTGCTGGCAATTCGTGACTTTACTTGGCCAGAATTGGCTAAAAGGTTGCCATGGTTGAGCATAGCGCCTTTGGACAAACCTGTTGTTCCACCTGTGTATTGCAATGCAATTAAGTCATCGTGGGTTGGTTTTACGGGGTGGTATTGATGTTGGGCTCCTTCCGCTAACACGGCGATAAAGGTGACTTTATCGAATAACGTATCTGGCTGTTGTTGTGGCTGAATAAGATCCATTGCGTGGGTTGAAATAACCAACTCTACTGCTGTTTTGCTGATGACGTTGGGTAAGGTTGGCAGTAAATCAGATAACACAACTAAGGCTTTTGCACCTGAGTCGTTAAATTGATGAATAAGTTCGCGCTCGGTGTACATTGGGTTGGTATTGACTAACACCATTCCCGCACGAATCGCGCCATAAGCTGCGATAACAAACTGAGTAATATTAGGCAGCTGGATTGCGACTCTGTCGCCCGGTTGCAACGAGGTGCAATGCTGTAAATAACTGGCAAAATGGCGAGAATTTCGTTCTATTTCAGCAAACGTAGTGCCTTTTCCAAGACAGGCATATGCCGTGTTATCTGCATACTTGTCGCAAGCTTTTTCGATTAAATCAACTATGGATGTGTATTGGTGTAAATCAAGTATTGAATCTGCATCATATGCCATACATACCACCTTAGATATTTTTGGTTATTATTTTTGGTTATTATTTTTGATTATTAGTAACAAGTATAAATCAAACGTCCGTTTAGATTATTTTACTAAGCTACACGGGTCAATATTAATTGGCAAAGATTGACTGAAATTGAATCGGAATTAGATGATTCACGTTAGATGTTTTTATTTAAAACTCTCGTTATAAAAAACACGGTTTTAAACGTAAAATTATGGTTACAGTTGAGTTTTATAGAGATTGTGTTGTAAAAGTTTACTTATTGAAAATAATTTTTTGTGTGATCTATGTCACTAAAAATCAACTGCTTAGGTTGTGTTTTTGTTAACACCTATTTAGCATGTGCTTATTTATCCAAAAAAGTGTTAGTAATTGTAATTTAATTGTTATAAAAATGTATTAGAAATAGGGAATGTTTCGATAGGGAGAGACATGTTTTTCACTCATTTTTGTGAAAAATATCGTCGACAAACAACAATAATAAGCAATTGAGAACATAATAATGATTCAATCAAAAAAATCTAAATTTGGTATCAGCTCTCTGAGCTTAGCCATTTCATTTGCACTTGCCGGAACGGTTATTAGCTCTCAAGCTTTTGCTGAAGATGAAGACATCGCAAAAAAAGAAAATGTCGAAAAAATCGCAGTCGTAGGTTCTCGTGCGGCACCTCGTTCGATTGGTGATTCACCGGTTCCAATTGATATTATCAGCAGTGATGACCTGAAAAAAAATGGTTCGACTGACATGATCGATATGTTAGTGACATCAGTGCCTTCTTTTAACTCTCGAGCACAACCTATTAGTGATGCCGCGACGCTTGTTCGCCCGGTCAACTTACGTGGCCTCCCGTCTGACAGTACGCTTATTTTGGTCAACGGAAAACGCCGTCATCGTGCTTCCGTTATTGCTTTCCAAGGTGGTGGCATTAACGATGGTGCGCAAGGCCCTGATATTTCAGTGATCCCTGGTGTGGCATTAAAGCAAGTTGAAGTATTACGTGACGGTGCTGCGGCGCAGTATGGATCCGATGCGATTGCGGGTGTGATGAACTTCGTATTAAAGGATGCTTCTGAAGGTGGATCAATTACTGTTAGTCAGGGTGAATATTACGAAGGTGACGGCGCAGCAACCACCATTGACGGTAATATTGGTTTACCTTTGACGGATGATGGTTTTATTAACCTCAGTGCACAATATAAAACCGCTGATGCGACTAGCCGCAGTGTACAACGCCCAGATGCCGCAGCGATTGCCGCAGCGGGTAATACATCCATTCAAGACCCTGCGCAAACTTGGGGTAACCCAGAAATCAATGATGATTTTACCGTATTTGTAAATTCAGGCTTTGATATCAATGACAACACCCATTTATACGCTTTTGGTAATGTGTCCTCACGCAAAGCGACGGGTGGTTTTTACTATCGTAATCCACAAGATCGTAGTTTGGTTTATTCAACAATCAATCCAAATGATCCAGATGATCCAGATGATGATACGAGAGAGCTATTGGTTGGTGCGATAAATGGCGACCAATCGACTTGTGGTGTTATCTCTGCTGAAGTACCAAACGTGCTTAATACGCCAGAGTATCAAGCGATGGTTGCCGATCCGAACTGTTTCTCAATGAACCAAATCCGTCCAGGCGGGTATACACCTCAGTTCACCGGTAAAATTGAAGATATGTCTTTCTTCGCTGGTGTAAAAGGCGAGTCTGGCGAGTGGATGTATGATGTGAGCGCAGGTACGGGCAGTAACAAAGCCAGCTTTGGTTTAAAGAACTCATTAAACCCATCAATGGGTTTAGATACACCAACTGACTTTGATACTGGTTCATACGAGCAAGTCGAAACAACTGTTAACATAGACTTTAGTCGTTTCGTGACTATTGGTAGCTTAGAAGATATTAGCTTTGCTACTGGTTTTGAATGGCGTGAAGAGTCATTTGAGATTGGTCAAGGTGATGAAGCTTCATGGATTGCAGGTCCTTATGCTGATCAAGGCTTCAACATTGGCTCACACGGCTTTAAAGGTTTTGGTCCAGAATCAGCCGGTAAAAATGACCGAAGCAACATTGGTGTTTATACCGACATTGAAGCGTATTTAACCGAAGACTTATTATTAGGCTTTGCACTGCGTTATGAAAATTTCTCTACTTTTGGCGACACATTAAACTACAAGTTAACCGCGCAGTATGTTGCAACCGATGAATTATCATTTCGTGCTTCACACAGTACTGGTTTCCGTGCGCCAACTGTGGGTCAAGAAAACGTAGTGAACACTCAAACATCGATTGTTAACGGTGACTTGATCCAAACCTTTACTGCGCCGCCAACCAATCCTTTATCTGCTTTTTATGGGGGTGAAGTACTTAATCCAGAAGAGTCTGTTAGCTATGCAGCTGGTTTTGTGTATCAATACGATAACTTGTTCTTAACGGTTGATTACTACAACATTGAAGTAACCGGTCGCATTGCACAGTCAAGCCAAATTTCGGTTGAAGCCAGTGACTATGATGCATTAAGAGCTGCCGGTGTTGAATTCCCTGAGTTAATCTCGGCGGTAACTTTCTACACTAATGATTTTGATACAACGACTCAAGGTGTTGATATTGTAGGTACTTATATGACAGAAATGCTGTCAGGTGATGCCAAATTTAGTTTAGCCTATGGTTGGACAGATACCATTGTTGATAAATTTGATCCTGAAACAACGGATGCAGGTAAGGTTCGTCGTTTAGAAGATGGTATTCCTGCACACCGTGCCACCCTTACTTGGGGCCAAAGCTGGGATGATTTAAGCATGTCAGTTCGTGGTAATGTCTTTGGTGAGTACTATGCAACCCATGCTGATGATACCTCTGCTGCTGGGTCTGAAATGGCTGATGCTGCAGTGACTATCGACCTTGAAGTCAGTTATGCGGTACTTGATAACCTAACGGTATCAGTGGGTGCAAACAACATCTTCGATCAAGAAGCGCAGAAGCTAAAAGACGGCACTTTAGGTGCGTTAGGTGCGGTGTACTATGAAAGTGGTCCATTCGATTACAACGGTGGTTTCTACTATGGCCGTGTAAACTATCGCTTCTAATTAATTGAAGTGGCAATGAGCGTTATTGGCTCAATGACAAAAAGACTGCTGCGGCAGTCTTTTTTTATTTTCATACTGCCACTTAAGCACCGTTCGGGTTGGCTAACGATAAAGCATGGTAAAGGTCGTCAATAATAAGTGCTTTAGGCAGCTCAATACCATTTGGATAGGCTGGGCCATAGACTTTATTATATGGGGTACCAGCAACCGCTTGCAGGCCCATATACTGCTCAATAACAGTATCAGCTCGGGTCCAGTTACCTTGCATTAAGATAATGTGCCGTTGGTTTAATGTATTGACCACTTGCTCGCGATGAAGCACATTGGCTTTATTGGTTTGGCAGGGCACACACCAGTCTGCCGTAATATCAACCAACACGATATTTCCTTGTGCCACATAGTCAGCAATTTTTTGCGGTTCAAGTGGCTGCCAATTCAATGTTTGGTAGGCTTGATAGTCTTCACCTTTATTAATAAAGGCAATAACACCGGCAAAACAGATCCCCATGAAAATGAGCATAACGATCACTAAGGTCGGGATCGGTTTGCCCTTTATTTTTGCCCAAATCAGTATGACTACGGCGCTGAACATAACCAAAAGTAATATCATCATTAATGTCGCCATAGGTTTCCTGTGTAAATGCTTTATCATCTCGTGGAGTTTCAGTACATTAGCATTGTCGGCTTAACTGGTTGTTAAAATGTATTTTGTACAAAGACTCATGATTGTTCATTGTAAATAAGAGGTGTTATGACGTTAAGTACTTGGCTGGGACTCCTCGCTATTTGTTGTTTGGGAGCAATGTCCCCAGGACCTAGTTTAGCTATGGTAGTGAGGCATACGCTCAGTGGCGGAAGATTACATGGCGTTGTGTGTGCTTGGGCGCATTCGATAGGGATTGGTGTGTATGCGTTAGTCACTTTACTAGGACTGGCCGCAGTATTAAAGGCATCCCCATTAATTTTTAATACCATAGCCATCATCGGGGCGATTTACTTAGCGTGGATGGGGATTAAGGCTCTAGGGTCTAAAGGCGGTATGCAGCAAAAGTTGGCTGCGGGCAAACCTACAGGTCTGTGGATTGCAGCAAGAGATGGTATTGTTATTTCGTTATTTAACCCAAAGATATTACTGTTTTTCTTAGCCTTGTTCAGTCAGTTTGTGTTAGCGGCTCAGACCGTTACCGGTCAAGGTTTGATTGTGCTTACGCCGTTAATTATTGATGGCTTGTGGTATACCATTATTGCATTCGTGTTATCACATTCAGCTGTATTACCTAGGTTACGTGAAAAGACCAAGCTGATTGACAGGCTTTCTGGAATTGTATTGATCCTGCTTTCTATTAGGGTTATCTACACTCTGTTATAGCGCGTGCGTTTGAGGTGCTTAGACTAATAAATGATATTGGCGGCAATAAAATGCAATGGTTAGAGTGAAAAGTGAATTGAGACGATGACATGTGACGCTTATATTTGGCAACAGTTCGTGGTCAGTGATGAGCAAGGCGGTCATTAACAATAATCCCTAGCAGTAATCTGCTAGGGATTATTGTTACAACTAATCATCTGTGGTGCGTAGAATGAATGTTAGCCGCCTTTAAACTGTTGCACGCTATCATCGCCTTTTTGTTCTTGTTCAGGTGCAGCGACAGGAGGGTTAGCGATATGGTCTTCTAAGTTTTCTTTTAGCATGGCTTTAAATTCATCAGAAAACCAAGCTAATGCATGATCTTTTTCAGCGGCAAGATCAGCTGATTTAATTGAGGCTTCGAACGCATTAAAGCGTGCAGAAGCAAATCTCATTGCTGTACCGACTTTACCAATATCATTTTCTTGTTGGCTTAGTTGATTGGCTAGGGCAATAAATTGGTCAGCTACTTGATACATTGTTAATTCTGTTTTGGCTTCAGACATTAGATCCACTTTGTTGGTAAGTTAATTTTCTACTGAGTGTAACGTCTTTAATTGAAAATATCAGGTAAAAAATTATCGATTGGGATCTGAATCTACCAACACTTGGCCGTTACGTGAATCATAATATATCGATATAAGCGGTAGTAAGTTGAAGTAATAACGGCATTGGTCTGGGTTGATATATTGAGCTTGGTAATCAGATGTATCTTTATTAGCACTGCTCGATACGCTGGGACCATCCTGCAACAGAGTAGGCCAGACGGAAAGGCAGTCATTAACATTATTCAATCTTGGCGAAGCTTCGTAAGGTGGATAATTTTGTGCAGGGTAACCCCATTGGTTCATATCAAGTTCGCCATCGGTTCCAGCTTGACTGAAAATAGCTAGATTATCTGCTGGGCCTGAATACCCCATGGCGGCCCATTTTATATGGGCCAAGGTTATTGCCGAAGAAAATGCCCCGCCAGTGGTTTTTACACTGGCTATTCTAGCGTCTTGGCCTAAATCGACGAACCTAGGCAAAGCGATAATTGCGATGATCCCAAGTATGATAATAACCACGACAAGTTCAATAAGGGTAAAACCGTTATTAGCAGTGCTTTTGTTATTATGTAATGGCATCATATTATTCATAAGGGTGATTAAGCTGTTAATAGTAAACCAAAGACTAAGTGGTTCACAAATTTGTCGTTTTCTTTTAAGGAATACATTGAATGACTTCTCATTGGCAAGAGCTGTTTGAGCAACAACAATCTCAGGCATATTATCAACATTTGCAAAGCTTTATAGCCTCACAAAGGGTCAATAATAAAACCGTTTATCCACCTGATGATGAAGTATTCGCGGCTTTTGATTTAACACCGCTGTCAAAGGTTAAAGTGGTGATATTGGGGCAAGACCCTTACCATGGGCCCAATCAAGCTCATGGGTTGTCTTTTTCGGTTAAAAAAGGCATAAAACCGCCGCCATCATTAGCGAATATCTATAAAGAATTACGTAATGATATTGAAGGCTTTGTAATACCCGAACACGGCGATTTGACCCCATGGGCTAAGCAAGGAGTATTATTATTAAATACCGTGCTGACGGTAGAGCAGGGGGTAGCTCATTCACATGCTAAATCAGGCTGGGAGGTGTTTACTGATAATGTATTGAGTCGATTGAATCAGCAATCATCGCCCATTATATTTGTGTGTTGGGGAAATCATGCGATTAAAAAAGGTCGATTGATTACCGCACCTCATCATGTGCTGCAGGGGCCACATCCATCGCCATTATCTGCTTACCGTGGTTTTTTTGGCTGCGGTCATTTTTCAAGCGTAAATAAAATATTATTTGAACAGGGTAAAAAACCCATTAATTGGCAAGTTTGATAACAAAAAAGAAGGCGTGAATATGATATTCACACCTTTTTTTCAATACATCGTTATCAGAAAATCAATGTCATCGCGAACCATTCAGTTTTTAGCTACTGCTAATTATTGCGATTAACCGACAAGTGAGCTAATGAAATTAATGCTTGTTTGTAGTCATTTTCTGGGAAAATACTCAGTGCATCAATGGCTTTTTGTGCTTCGACTTGAGCTTTTTCTTGAGTATAAGTCAAGGCTCCAGACTCATCTAATGCGACTAAAATGTCATCAATTACTTTGGTTCCATCGCTATGCTTAATAGCGTCTCTAATCAATTTTCTTGCTTGATCAGAGCCGTTTTCCATTGCGTAAATTAACGGTAATGTTGGTTTCCCTTCAGCAAGGTCATCGCCAATGTTTTTGCCTAGCTCGTCGGCGTTAGCCGTATAATCGAGTAAATCATCGGTTAATTGAAAAGCCGTGCCGAGGTATTTACCGTAGTCAGCCAATGCTTGCTCTTGTTCTGGACTAACCTTAGCTAATACGCCGGCTAATTGAGTTGCCGCTTCAAATAACTTTGCCGTTTTACAGTAGATAACACGCATGTAGTTTGCTTCGGTGGTATCTGGGTCATTACAGTTCATCAACTGTAAAACTTCACCTTCTGCGAGCACGTTAGTCGTATGGGCAAGGACTTTAAGCACTTTCATGTTGTCTATCTCGGTCATCATTTGAAATGAGCGAGTGTATAAAAAGTCACCTACGAGCACGCTCGCGCTATTACCAAATAAAGCATTGGCCGTTTCACGGCCCCGACGCAGCGTCGATTCATCAACAACATCGTCATGTAATAAAGACGCTGTATGAATAAATTCAATAATTGCCGCAAGCTTAAGGTGATGTTCGCCTTGGTAGTCAACAGTTCGGGCGGCTAATACTGATAATAACGGGCGTAAACGTTTACCACCGCCATTGATAATGTAAAAGCCTAATTGATTGATTAGGGCTACATCAGATTCAAGTTGTTTGTATATCAGCTGATTGACTGCTTGCATATCAGTGTCAGCCAGTTGACGAATGGCGTTTAAATCCATAATAGTCTCTGGTTGTTGGGCGACAGGCTTTGCACCCTTAATTAATCATATCGAATTAGAGCGCATATCTTACAGGATATCAGTGCTATTTTTCAAAGTATGTATTTCCACAATTGAGCCGACAGAATCCTGATTTTGCGATAGTTTGCTGGATTACTCTCAATTCACCTATAAAACGTAGATCTAAATGAACACAACCATGTTAACTAAATTTTAAAGATGACACATTAGCTATTAATGAATAGTGTGCAGTAATAAGGTCTTTTTTATTTGAGAGTGAATTATGACTTGCCTGATGATAATTCTTCGCGTAGAATCCGCGCCCATTGTCATTAAAAGTTTTTTAGCACCTAGTCTCGTCAATAATATGAGTTAGTGTGTTAGTCATTTGGAGTAAAATAGCCATGTACGCTGTTTTTCAAAGTGGCGGTAAGCAACATCGTGTTGCTGAAGGTCATACAGTTCGTTTAGAAAAATTAGAAGTTGCTACTGGTGAAACCGTAGAATTCGATCAAGTTTTATTGATCGCTGATGGTGAAACAGTGCATGTTGGTGCTCCTTTAGTTGCTGGCGGTAAAGTCGTAGCTGAAGTAGTTGGCCACGGTCGCGGCGAAAAGGTAACTATTATCAAGTTCCGTCGTCGTAAGCATCACGACAAGAAAATGGGCCACCGTCAGTGGTTCACTGAAGTTAAAATCACTGCGATTAGCGCATAATTTAGGAGTCTAACTCATGGCACATAAAAAAGCTGGCGGTTCTACTCGTAACGGCCGCGATTCAGAAAGTAAGCGTCTTGGTGTTAAGCGCTTTGGTGGTGAATCAGTTCTAGCTGGTAACATTATCGTTCGTCAACGTGGTACTAAATTCCACGCTGGTGTAAATGTAGGTATTGGTCGTGACCATACTTTGTTTGCATTAACAGACGGTAAAGTAAAGTTTGAAGTTAAAGGCGCTAATAACCGTAAGTTTATTAGCATCGAAGCTTAACTCTTTACAAGCTAGATCTCGAAAGCCCTGCCTATGGTGGGGCTTTTGTGTTTTTTATATCACTAAACTATTATAGATAGTTTGATGGTTTTGTTATATGCAGTAGGCGATATCGTGATGAATACTATCTTCAGCGCTTTCCTGCAAACCCCATTGATTTGGGGCTATAATTACAGATTATGTGGCGTCAGGAGTCAGTATGAAGTTTGTTGATGAATCGAATATTCGCGTAGAAGCCGGTGACGGTGGAAGCGGTTGCGTGAGTTTTAGACGCGAAAAGTATGTTCCCGATGGTGGCCCTGACGGTGGTGATGGTGGTGATGGCGGCAGTGTATATCTGCAAGCTAACGAAAACCTCAATACACTGATTGATTACCGCTTTACTCGTTTTCATATGGCTGAACGTGGCACAAATGGCCGTGGTCGTGATTGTACTGGCCATGGTGGTAAAGATTTAGTTCTTCAAGTACCTGTCGGTACTCGTGCTATTGATCAAGACACTGGTGAGTCTCTGGGCGATTTAACTGCTAATGGGCAAAAGTTACTTGTGGCTAAGGGTGGTTTTCATGGTTTAGGTAATACTCGTTTTAAGACCAGTACTAACCGTGCCCCGCGTCAAAAGAGCTTAGGTACCCCAGGTGAAGTCCGTTCATTGAAGCTCGAGCTTTTATTGCTTGCTGATGTGGGTTTGTTAGGCATGCCAAATGCCGGTAAATCAACCTTTATCCGCTCGGTATCACGTGCGACGCCTAAAGTCGCTGACTACCCGTTTACCACTTTGGTACCCAACCTTGGAGTGGTTAATCCGCGTCCAGGTCAAAGCTTTGTTATTGCCGATATCCCAGGTCTAATTGAAGGCGCTGCTGAAGGTGCTGGCTTAGGTATTCGTTTCTTAAAGCATCTTGAACGTTGCCGTATGTTGTTACATATAATCGATATCGAACCCATTGATGGTACCGATCCAGTGTATTCTGCTCGTGCCATTGTAGGTGAGCTTGAAAAATATTCTCCAAAGCTAGCAGCAAAACCGCGTTGGTTAGTGTTTAACAAAATAGATTTGATACCTGAAGATGAACTTCAGCAAAAGATTGATCAAATCGTTAATGAATTAGATTGGCAGGGTGATGTGTACACCATGTCAGCGTTCAACAGAACTGGCACTGAAGAGTTAAGCATTAAAGTGCTTGATTATATTAGAAGTTTACCGGCCATTGTTGAAGAAATAATCCCTGATGCAGACGTCGAATTCAAATGGGATAATTATCATAGTGGTGAAGAAGAAATTACCAATGAAGATTATGATGATGACTTTGATGATGATTTTGATGATGATGATTATGATGTAGAAGTCATCTACCAACGCTAAATTGCTCATTTGAGGATTTCGTGTACGAAGATAGCCAAAATGAAATTACCCGTCTTGTAGTGCGCTGTGCGCAACTACTGTTGGCCTATGGTGCTGAGTCTGATCTTGTTGAAGAGATTAGCCAGCGCCTTGGTAAAGCGCTAGGTCTTGCTAGCATTGAGTTATCGATTTCATCTAATGCATTAGTATTAACTAGCTTAGTACAAGGACGATGCGTTACCACGACCCGTCGTATTCGTGCTCATGGCATTAATATGATGGTGATTTGTGAACTTCAACGCATTTGTATACTGACAGAAAAAGGTATTTATGGTGCTAATGAAGTTCGTAGACGCCTCGCTCATATTACTCCTAAATCGTACCCCGCTATTGCTGTAATTCCTATGATTGGTTTGTCATGTGCAAGCTTCTGTCATTTATTTGATGGTGATCTGATGGCGTGCCTAATCACATTTTTTGCCTCATCGACTGGAATGATGGTGCGGTTATTTCTTGCCTCGCGGCATTTCAATTTATTAGTTAACTTCTCGCTGACCGCGTTTGTGATCACTGGCATTGCCCAAATTGGCTACATTTCCTCTATTACCGAAACGCCTCAAGCGGCAATGGCGGCAAGCGTGTTAATGCTTGTCCCAGGATTTCCACTGATTAATGCCATTTCTGATATGGTTAAAGGCCACATGAATGTGGGTATTTCTCGTTGGGGCCATGCGACCTTGTTAACCTTAGCATCGGTTATTGGTATTACCATTGCAATGCAACTAGGGGGCATTTTTTAATGTTAACCTTAGCATCGGTTGTTACCATTGCAATGCAACTGGGGGGCATTTTTTAATGTTATCCCTGCTGAGTTTACTGTTACATGATGCTTTTTTTTCGGCGATACCCGCAGTCGGTTTTGCGATGGTGTTTAATGTCCCTAAGCGCTATTTAATCTACTGCGCCATAGCGGGTGCCATAGGTCATAGTTCAAGAACTTTTTTATTAAATTTTTCAATGCCAATTGAATGGGCGACCTTTGTTGCAGCTGCGATTGTTGGCTTGATCACCATTCAGTTCGCTAAACGTCACCTTGCGCCACCATTGATGTACGCCGTGGCGGCTATTATTCCTATGGTGCCAGGTACCTACGCATTCAATACTGTCATCGCATTAATTCAATTAACGGCACAAAGCCAAGTCAGTCCAGAGCTCAGTGCTCAGGTCATCGTAAACGGGTTAAAAACGGTGTTTATTCTAGGTGCGCTTGCTGTTGGATTAGCGTTACCTAGCTTACTTTACTATCGCAACAGACCGATTATTTAACGACAAGGATTTTGATATAATGCGTATCGCGATGATAGCTGCTATGGCTAACAATCGAGTCATTGGTAAAGACAATAAAATGCCCTGGCATTTACCCGAAGATTTACGCCACTTTAAGGCCATGACGCTATCTAAACCCGTGGTGATGGGCCGCAAAACATTTGAGTCAATCGGGCGGCCATTGCCTGGACGGCATAATATTGTGATTAGCCGTGATAGTCAGCTGAGTTTTGAGGGTGTGTCCTGCGTGACAAGCTTTGATGAGGCTATTACCATTGCTGGTGATTGTGATGAAATCGTGGTGATTGGCGGTGGTCAGCTTTACCAACAAATATTGCCAAAAGCCGACGTTCTTTATCTTACTTTTATTGATGTCGATGTAGATGGTGACACCGTCTTTCCTGATTGGGATGATGGTTCTTGGGTTTTACAGAACTCAGAAAATGCAACAAACGACAAAGGATTGCAATATAGTTTTAACACTTTACACAAAAAGTGTTAAATTAGCAGTGTTTAACCCTGAAATTGGATGAACTGGCTATTTACACAATAAGCTAAGTTCATTGCTAAATAACTATAATTAGAAAGGAGTGTCAGATGCGTCTATTGCCTGTGGCTATTGCAGCCCTGATTGCAGCATCTTCTGTGTCAGCCCCTGTTATCGCCGATACAGATCAATTAGTTGCAAATATTTGTAATTATGTACAATCAGATGATAAACACCGTTTACGTAAAAAAATGAAACAAAATCGTGTTAAATTACGGAACGTTTATTCAGGTATTTATTGTGATGGCAGCAGTTTATTGCGTACTGCCTACAAGTCAAATGCTGACGATGTCGGGGAGTATATCGCTAAACGTTTACCCTCTTCTGACCTTGCCAATCCTGAAGCCGATGGTAAAACAATTTTAGATTGGGCTGCTGAAAATGGCCATAGTGAAAGTGCCATTAGTGCTGTGATCAAGGAACGTATAGGCGGTTAAGCCGCCCCGCTGATGGATTCTGATGATGTATCATCAGTCATCGAATGAGTACGATAATATAAACAAAATGCCGACATTATTTGTCGGCATTTTTTATTCTACGGCAAGCATTTATCAGCACAATATACGTACATCGTAATAGGTATTAGATTATATTATGTATTTAGATCGCATTATCTGTTTAGAGCATATTATCTGTTTAGATCATATTATCATTTTAGATCGCATTATCTGTTTAGCGCATATTATATGTGTAGATTATATCGTGTGCTTCATGACGTTATTCTACTAAACAAAAAAGGCCTTGTAGGCCTTTTTTGTTGTCGTGCAATACCATGATTGCTTTTACACTTTAAACTCGCGTACAGAGGCTTGTAGCTCTTCAGCAAGCACAGCAACTTGGTGACTCGATTGTGCTGTTTGGTCTGCTCCCGTCGATGTCTCTTCAGAAATCGCAGCAATGTGCTCGAGTTTTTCTGAGACTTGTTGGCTAACAATATTTTGCTCTTGTGCCGCTTGAGCAATATGGTTACCTGAATCGTAGGCTTTGTGAACAGACTTACTGATAGTTTCTAAGGCAATATTAGATTGCTCGTTCTTTTCAACACAGCTGTTAGCTTGGCCTCGACTCTGTTCCATTACTGCCACAGCTTCTTGAGTGCCGACTTGCAACACTTCAATCATTTGTTGAATTTCACTGGTTGAATGCTGGGTACGCGACGCCAAGTTACGCACTTCATCAGCAACAACAGCAAAACCTCGCCCTTGTTCGCCGGCCCTAGCGGCCTCAATCGCGGCGTTCAGGGCAAGTAAGTTCGTTTGGTCAGCAATACTACGAATGACATCTAAAATCGAACCAATAGAAGCACTATCGGAATGCACTTTGTTGATGACAATACCGGCTTTAGCGACTTCTTCAGCAAGCGCGAGAATGGTGTTTTTGCTTTCTTCTGCAAGCACACGCATGTGCTGAGCTTCCTGGTCGGCTTGTTTTATTTCATTGAGTGCTTGGTCTGCACTCATTGACACCTGTTGTGCACTTGAGCTCAGCTCTGTGGTTGCCGCCGCGACTTGATCAACTTGGCTTTTTTGCTCTTGAATACCAATGGTTGTCTGCGAGGTAATTGCAGAGGTTTCTTCAGCCGCAGCCGCTAATTGGTTTGAGCGATCAACAATTCCAACAATAAGACTGCGGAGACTGTCGACTAACCTGTTGCAGTTTTTGGCTAATTCTGCGAATTCATCGTGTCCCGTGTCATCCAATTTATGGGTTAAATCACCTGATGCCAGAACATTCAGGGCTTTATTGACTTTTTCTAACGAGCGGGTTAATGGTTTTACCACTGCAATACTGACAATAATGGCGACAATGATGGCGATTAATACCACTAATAAGGTTTTAATGGTTGCTGAATCGATAATTTCAATGGCTGCGTTACTGATCTCCATGGCAAAGTTATCGATTGATTTAGCGAGCACTGTCATTCTTTTATTGACTGTTTTTGCTGCACTTTGAGTGTTAGTAAGCATTTTAGCGGCAGCAAAATCATGATTTAGTTGCTTTTGTTTCAATGCCTGAATCGAATCTGCTCCATTCAGTAATTTAAGCACTTTCGCTGATTCAGTGGTGAGATCTTCTAAGGTTGAATTATTTACAATACCGTTACCTTGACGATTAATGTAGTCAAGTTTAGCCTTAGCTTCACTGGTTAAGTAATCCAACTCTTTGATGATCAGGTCATATTTGCTTTGTTCAGTAGCGGCCACAAGGTCATAAATAGTGGTGATCATATTGATAAAAGTACTGTCAATGGCGCTTGCTGTGGCAGCGAGGCTTTTCTCGGTATCGTTTTCACTGGTTTCAAGGTCAATGATATCCAGTAATATCGATGATGCATCGTCAGCGGAATTTTCGAAATTACTGCGTAGACTAAGTAATTGCTCTTGTTGACTTAGCGCTCTTTCACGCTCTGCGATCATGTTTACGGCACTTTTTTCATAAGCGCGGTAGCTTTTAGTGAGACCTATCAGAGGTGTTGTCAGTTGTGACTGGGATTTAACTAAGGTGTTTAGACGAGTCAGATCGGATTCAAATGTGTTATCTAAGTTGGTTAGCTTTTTCTCTATCGCTGGAATTTTCGATGAATGAGTACTGTAATAAGCAAATAGTGCTTCAATTTGCTGGGTGCTTAGGTTCTCACTTAAAATACTCGTGGTTTCAAGTGCAGGTAAACTGATAGTTTTAAGAATCGTCGTGCCATCTTTAATACTATTGTTACTCAGCATGTTCACACCACCGAGGACCATCAGTAACAGCGTCACCACAGTAAAACCGCCAATGACTCTGGTCGCTACATTTATTTTCATACAGTACTCCGGCTATTATTATTATTTGATGCTGATTTTTATCTTGTAAGTGCGATCGTATATTAGAATATCGAATTTATTAAAGGGTGGTTGTATCGATGGTAAGGTAATAAACGCTACAGTTAACTATCGGCTAAATGCTACTTTAGTTTAACGTTAAATTAACTTTTTTTGAGTGATTTTTTCATTTTTTTCAAGATGCCATAAGGTTAAGTGTTCTCCCCAGCAGCAGCCAGTATCTAATGCGAGAATGCGCGCATTATTAGTCTGGCCCATTAAAGCAGCCCAATGACCGAAGACTAGGGTGTATTGTGGTACTGTTTTTGATGGGAGTTCAAACCATGGACGTAATTGGGCTGAGTGTTGTTCGCTTGGCGGTGATTTACACTTAAAATCAAGATGACCATCGAGGTGCAAAAATCTCATCCGAGTTAATGCATTAATACCGTAACGTAGTCTGTCGATACCGGTTAATGTGGGGGACCACTGTTCTGCATCGTTGGTATACATTTGGGCAATTAATGCGGTTAAATAATCGTCTTGCTGCAATGCTAAGCTAACTTGCTTTGCTTCATGTTTAAGGGTTGCTATATCCCACTGAGGAGGCACGCCGGCATGGGTCATGATGATATTATGTTCGGGCAAGGTTCTGACTAACGGTTGTTGGCGGATCCAATTAACCAAACCATCAATATCGGGTGCATTGAGTAACGCTTCAAGATGATCTTGTGGATTGGCTCGCTTTAATTTTCCGTGCAGAGCCAATAAATGTAGATCATGATTACCGAGCACCACTTTAGCAGAGTCTTGTAATGACTGGAAAAAACGCAGAGTGTCTAACGATTCAGTCCCTCTGGCAATAAGATCGCCCACTGCCCAAAGTTGATCTTTGGATGGATTAAACGCTACTTTTTGGAGTAATAGTTGTAATTCGGAATTACAGCCCTGAACATCGCCAACAAAATAATGGGCCATGAGTTATTGAAGTATCCCCGGGACAGCAAGGCGAAAAGGTGGGATTGTCGCTAAAAAACGCTCTCCTTTATGATCTTCCATACCATAAAATCCTTGCATAAAGCCCACTGGCGTCTCCATCACTGTACCACTGGTATATTGGTAAGCAGTATTAGGCGCAATAGTGGGTGTTTCTCCGACTACACCAGGGCCTTTTACTTCATTCTGTTTGCCGTCAGCATTGGTGATAATCCAATGACGGTCTTTCAGGGTCACTTTGTTATCACCTAGATTGATGATGGTAATGGTATAGCTAAAAAGATATTTATTATCAGCGACATCTGATTGTTGCTCTAAATATTGGGTGTCGATTTTAATTTTAATAGGCGATTTAACTTGGCTCATATTACATCCTAAAGCGAAAGGGCATGCTCTTTATGCATACCCTTATGATTAATCTTTTTTGTCACACAGCATATTAGCCATTGCCACATATTGCGGGACACTAATTTGCTCTGGACGCAAACTCGAATCAACTTGAAGTGTTACAAAATCCTCGTCTGATAGTAATGTTTTCAAATTATTACGCAACGTCTTTCGACGCATATTAAATGCTGTCGTGACTAAGTGCCTTAATACGTGGACATCTTTACACGGCCAAGGTTTGACTTCAAAAGGCAATAATCTAATCACTGCAGAGTCAACTTTGGGCGCCGGGGTAAAGCTTTCCGGTGGCACTTCTAATACGGGTACCACTTGGCAATAATATTGTGCCATTACGGTTAAACGTCCATAAGCTTTAGTGCCAGGGCTCGCCGATAAGCGCAAGACCACTTCTTTTTGCAACATAAAATGCATGGTTTCTATTTGTTCAGCAAACTCAAACAAATGAAACATAAGTGGTGTTGAAATATTGTAAGGCAGATTGCCAAACACTTTCATTTTTTTGCCAGCTTGTTGCAACTGACCAAAATCAAACTGTAACGCATCACCTTGGTGAATGGTTAGCTTGTCTTTAAGTATTGGATGATATTGTAAGCGTTTAACTAAGTCGCGATCTAATTCAACCACGGTTAAGTTATCAATCATATCTGCAACAGGCTCAGTTAAGGCGCCTAGGCCTGGTCCAATTTCAACCATAACATGATTATTATCTGGAGCAATAGCGCCTACGATACTGCTAATCACGCCTTGGTCGGTTAAGAAGTTCTGTCCAAAACGCTTTCTGGCCGTGTGGCCTAAATGTACTTTATTACTCATTAAAATGGGTTACTTACTTTTTGAGGCCAATTCGATGGCTTTGTTTAATGCACAGGTAAAACTGCCGCAATCTGCTTTACCACTTCCAGCCAACTCGAGCGCGGTGCCATGATCGACTGAGGTGCGAACATAAGGTAAACCTAAGGTGATATTGACCGACTTACCAAATCCTAATGATTTAAGCACAGGTAATCCTTGGTCATGATACATGGCCAATACGACGTCAGCTTGTTCAAGATACTTAGGTTGAAATAAGGTATCTGCTGGCAACGGGCCAACAATATCCATGCCTTGTTCTCGTAACTCATTGAGCGCCGGTATGATGGTATCAATTTCTTCACGACCTAAGTGACCGTCTTCTCCTGCATGTGGATTGAGCCCACAGACATAAATTTTAGGTGAGCCTAAACCAAATTTGCTGACTAATTCGCGGTGCAAAATAGTAATAATATGATGCAATCGGTCGCGAGTAATCGCTTTTGCAACGTAGGCCAGTGGAATGTGAGTGGTCATTAGCGCCACTTGTAGACCAGGCGCGGCCAACATCATCACCACATCAGCACAGTTGGCTTGCAGTGCAAAATACTCAGTATGACCACTAAACGGGATACCCGCTTGGTTAATAATCCCTTTATGTACGGGACCGGTTACGACGGCGTCGAATTCATTCGACATATTTTTTTCACCGGCATAACGCAAGGTTTCTACTACATAGGCACTGTTTGCTTCATTCAACACACCACACTTAGCCTCTTCGGCTAATGTAAAAGGAGCAATGGTTAATGTTCCTGCCGTTTGTGGTTTCGGTGGCTGCGATGGTTGATAAGGCCTGAGTTGTAAAGGCAGTCCAAGCATTTTAGCTCGTGTGATGAGTAAATTGGGATCGGCACAGACAACTAGCTCAACAGGCCAGGCCTGTTGAGCGAGTTTGATGACTAAGTCGGGACCAATACTTGCTGGTTCACCTGGGGTGATGGCAATACGTTTAGTCATTAATTTTGCTTAGCCTCGTTTGCTTGCTGGCTCAACGATTTCGATATACGCTTCAGAACGCATTTCGTCTAACCAGGTTTGTAACTCTTCATTAAACTTACGACGGAAGATTAATTGATGAGCACGGTTGCTGTTAAATTGCTCTGTTGCATCGGTTGTACGACGCGATTCAAGTTGAACAATATGCCAGCCGTGCGTTGAACGGAATGGCTCACTGAATTGACCTTCTTGAAGACTCGAAAGGGTTTGAGAGAACTCTTGCACATACATGCTTGGGTCTGCCCAACCTAATTCGCCACCTTTAGCAGCAGAACCAGGATCTTCTGAATACTGACTGGCTAATTTAGCAAAATCAGCGTCACCAGAACGAACTTGAGTTAAAAAGTTGGCCAACATTGCTTTAGCACGATCTTCCGATAGGATTGGCGATGGCTTGAGTAGAATGTGGCGTGATTTTACTTCCTCAACTTCTTGGGTTTGCAAACCACGAGTGTCTACTACTTTAATAATATGAAAGCCGGAACCCGATTTAATCGGACCAATAATGTCGCCTTTTTTTGCGGTATTAATAACTTCTGCAAACAAGGTCGGCATTTCGTTAATGTTCATAAAGTCCCATATGCCGCCTTCTAATGCTTTAGGACCTGATGAAGACGCGATAGCTGTGCTACGGAAATCCTCTCCACCATTTAAACGTTTAAGCACGATATCTGCACGACTGCTAGCACTTTCGAGTTGTTCACTGGTTGGGCTACTTGGCACTTCAATCAGAATGTGA
The DNA here is from genome assembly GCF_040310185.1 of Shewanella sp. T24-MNA-CIBAN-0130. Taxonomy (NCBI): domain Bacteria; kingdom Pseudomonadati; phylum Pseudomonadota; class Gammaproteobacteria; order Alteromonadales; family Shewanellaceae; genus Shewanella; species Shewanella sp. T24-MNA-CIBAN-0130. The sequence continues at coordinate 39,571 of NZ_JBEOPP010000028.1, forward strand.
CCAATTTGGAACTCAACATCTTTTAAGCCTTGTTCTTGAATTAATTTAACTAAGCCGCTAATTTCTTGTGGCGACACTTGAATACGGCGTTGCACTTGGATACGCTGAATTTCACCTAGGGTGACTTCTTGACGTAACTGTTCGCGATATTGGCTAAAGCTGGTGCCTTCACTTTCAATCGATTGTTGCATTTGTGCAACGGTCATTTTTTGTTCTTTAGCGATATTGGCAATGGTTTGGTCTAATTGCAAATCACCAATTTGTAAGCCGATACGTTCAGCCATTTGCATTTGCAAATGGGTTAAAATAAGGCGTTCAATAACTTGAGTGCGTAAAGCATCATCAGAGGGTAATGTTTGTTTCGCTGCTTTAGCATTGGCTTTAACAGTCGTAACCATGTTGGTTATTTCACTTTCAAGAATGATACCATCATTAATTTGTACTGATACGCGATCTAATGGCATTGGTGCTGCAACACTGGTATGGCTCACAGCCAGTGCTAGTAATGCAAAAATTATTTTTTTACTGTGTTTCATCCACAAAATCCTTGGCACATTCGATTCAATATAAACTGGCGATACATCGCCAAAATAAGGTTACTACTTCATACACAACAGCGTGTTTGTTGTTATTGGACTATGAGTTTATCGCTAGGTTCAGCAATCTATCACAAAAGAATGCTAATTCCTCAAGTAAAGTGGTTTACGGTAGTTAAATAAGCCTTCATTTAACATGTCGTCGACCCCTAACGGACCCGATCCCCCTAAGCCTTTAATGACAAAGTTCAGGTAAACACCGCTTTCAAACTCCTCACGTCCGTCAATGGTTTCTGATAAATCATCATCGTAGTTGGTTTTGATACGATAATGATAACTCAGACGCAATGCCCAGCAACATGATTCGTATTGCACGCCAGTGTAAGTTTCAATACTACGAGATTCATTGAGGTCGTAATAGTAGTTACCCACAAAATATAAGTTGTCACTAATGGGCCACGATGCACGCACACCAGCCTGCGAAATATCTACTTGGTCATTGGTGTTGGTATTGAGCAAGTCGGGTACATAACGATAACTTAGTTGCAATAATCTGTCATTACTTGGACGATAATCTAAGGTGACTTCATTCTTTTTATTTTTACCCGTTTCAGTATCGTGCTGAACCGAACCACTGACAAACCAATCGTTGTATAACTGGGCATCTAATTCAGCTGCCAAGACCGACGTTGACTGAGTGGCTTCTTCGTAGGTATTTTCAATGCTGACTTTTGAGTTTTCTAAATAGATGATTTGACCCACGCTAAACTTAAGTTTTTCGCGGTTAGTTTGATCAAACAAACGAGTGGTGAAACCTAAGGTAAACTGGTTGGCATCTGCCACGCGGTCTAAACCTGAATATTGGCGATCGCGGAATAAACCATAATAGTCTTCTTGCAATTGTGCGGTGTCATAAATACCAATATTGGATTGATCTTCATAGCCGACATAAAGATATTGGATCTGGGGTTCGAGCGTTTGACGGTATTGCTCGTCAAACAGTTGTGTTGCCCGCTCAAAATTGACCTGACCATGTAAACGCGCTTGTGGAATCGTGCGGCTTATACTGTCGTCTAATGTTGAGTCGTCGTCGATATTTTGTTGCCAATACTGAGTTTGCAGTAATTTAACTTCACTGGTAAACGAGCCTGCAGGTCCTTGAATTGGCCAAATTAAGCTGGGCACTAAGTGTAAGCGGGTTGCTGTATTGTACTCGTTATCTTGATGGCGAAAATTGGTCAGTTCAGAATTAAACCTGAAATCAATAGAATTAATAATGTCCGCAGAACGATAGTTAAAGTTTAACTGTGGCATCACTTGATACGGTTTTTCATCTTCGCCAAGTACTTTAATGTCTTGTACTCGCATGTTGAAGTCCCAGTCACGTTCAAAATAACTGGCTTCACCAATACGTGATAACTGGTTGTCGGTTGACTGATTGACGTCGGAATTTAAATCGTTGAAATAATTATTATCAGATACATCTGTATAATTTGCTCTTACCCGCCAATTGTCATTCACCGCACCTTGATGACTCCAGTGGTAAAGGTAACGATTTGCGTTATTAGTGAGCTTATTATCACTGCCTAAATATTCAAAATTAACTTGGCCATTCTGACGTTCACCCGCCAAATATCTGAATTCAGTTTTGGTGTATAAACCACGAGATGACATATAGTCTGGCGTAAACGTTAAATCAAATTCTGGCGCGATATTCCAATAATACGGGGTACTAATTTCAACGCCGTTGGTGGTACTCGTGCTAAAACTAGGGAATAGAAAGCCTGATTTACGTTTATCTGACACTGGGATCGTCATATACGGAATGTATAACACTGGGATGTTGGCAATACGCAGTTTGGCATTCCAAATTTCGCCCCATTCTTCTTCGCTATCAATTTTGATCATTTCAGCTTCGAGTAACCATGATTCATCACCGGGAGGGCAGGTAGTGAAGTTAGTTTTTGTCAGCAATAGATTATTGTCTGAAGTGATCTGAAGCTTTTCTGCGTCACCATGCACTTGTTGTCCATGTAACCAATATTGAGCTCCTTTCAGAGTGGCATTATTGGCGCTCATTTGTGCTTCTAATGAATTTGCGGTGATGGTAAATAACTCATCTTTAAATATAAGGTTACCGTTTGCATTTAAACGTTGCTGCTTTTGATCCAGCACGGCATTGTCAGCGGCAATATGACGACGTCCTTGGCTGAAACTCACATCACCCGAAAACTCAGCCTGGTTATTGTAAGCTACGGTGGATTGATCGCTAATGATAACAATCTGATCGTCTGAGATGCCAGTTAATGCTGCGCGGTCTTCGAATGAACGAGAAACCGGAGGAACTACAACGCATTGCAACGCAGGCGCTGGTGTCGTTGTTGGCTCATCAGCCAACACGATATTTGGGAGTAGGCATAATGCCAGAAAATAACGGATCTGCATTGTTGTCAATAATTTATGAATTCTGATGCTGGAAAAGTTTTGGAGAGAAAAGATACTCAGCTAAATGAAACATTCCATTCTTTAGCTGTTTCCAAATGTTATGCTGGCTATAATAAAGCAATTTTTCGTTAAGAGCCATTGAGATGATTTTATCTGATCCAAGATTTATCGCGTTAAGTGACTGGTTAAACCAATATTTCGGCGATGGAGTTGCCATTAACTTGATCTGTGGTGATGCCAGTTTTCGACGCTATTTTCGTATTCATCATCAAGATAACCATTATATTGTCTCTGATTCGCCCATCGATTTAGTGCCCATCGCCCCTTTTGTTGCAATAGCAAAGGCCTACCAACGCGTTGGGCTACTGGTACCCGAAGTGCTTGCAACCTGCGATGAGTATGGTTTTGTTTTGCAAACTGATGTGGGTGAGTTACAACTATTGTCGGTGCTCAATAAAGACAATGTAGCCGACTATTATCAGCAGGCATTAAATTTACTCCCGGTGATTGCGACTGTGACCGATACCGAAAATGGACCGTTAGCAGATTACGATGGTGCATTTGTGGCGAGAGAGTTAGCTATTTTTGTTGATTGGCTATTAAACAAACATTTAGATTACGTATTGACGGACAATGAGCAAAAAATGGTGACGTCAACGTTTAGTGCGTTGACCCAAAATGTGCTTGCACAACCCAAAGTGGGGATGCACCGTGACTACCATAGCCGTAATTTACTGATAAATGATCATGCATTAGCGGTTATCGACTTTCAAGATGCGGTGCATGGGCCGGTGACTTATGATGCGGTATCATTGCTGCGCGATTGTTACGTGCGTTGGCCAGACGATATTATTGATCACTTGATGAGGTATCACTATCAACTTGCAATAGATCATAAATTGATGGCTAAAGAGGTTAAGTTTTCAACCTATAAACAATGGTCTGATTTAATGGGCTTACAGCGCCACATTAAAGCGGCAGGTATTTTTGCGCGTTTATACCATCGTGATGGCAAAGACGGTTATCTAGCTGATATTCCATTAACCTTACAGTATATAGCTGATATTGGGATGCAATACCCACAAATTGCTGATTTTGGCGTATGGATTAAAAAGGTGATTTTACCGTTAGTAAACCATAAGATCATCAATGAGGCGGTAAGCGAAGCATGAAAGCGATGATTTTAGCTGCGGGACGTGGGGAGCGTTTACGACCATTAACCGACTCGTTACCTAAGCCGTTAGTGAGTGTTGCGGGTAAACCCTTAATTGAATATCACTTAGAAAAATTGGCGTTAATCGGTGTGACCGACGTGGTAATTAATCAAGCTTGGTTAGGGTATAAGTTACCTGAAATGTTAGGCGATGGGAGTCGTTGGGGACTGCAGATTAGCTACAGTGAAGAAACCACGGCGTTAGAAACCGCCGGTGGCATAAAGCAAGCATTACCTTTGTTGGGTGACGAGCCTTTTTTAGTGATCAATGGTGATATTTTTATCGATCACTTGCCCGATATGACCGCGGCTTATCAGCGAGTGAGCCAAGGTGATGCCTTGGGCTATTTATGGTTAGTCGACAATCCAGACCACCATCTAGTAGGCGATTTTTCGATTGCTGCGCAAGGGCAATTAACCTTGCAGGATGAACAAAGGTTAACATTTGCTGGACTGGGGATTTATCATCCTCAATTATTTAGCGCATTGCCTCAAGGTAAGCATGCTTTGGGACCGTTATTGAAACAGTCGATTACCCAACAGCGGATCTATGGTGAATATTTTAATGCTTATTGGTGTGACGTAGGAACACTCGAGCGACTTGAACAGTTACAAACACGTTTAGTCTCTTTGTTGTTGCCTTAAGTTAGGTCAAATGATGGGCGCACAGTGGCGTAATTATTTTAAATATAGTGGAAGAAAAAATGCGAATTTGGGGTAAAATTTTTGGGTTTATCATTGGGTTTATGTTTGGGCGTTTTTTCGGGGCAATATTAGGGTTATGGTTAGGTCATGCTTTTGATAAACGCCAAGGATTCAAGTCGTTAATTCGTAAAGGTAGTGAACGTCAGGCGATGTTTTTTAATTCCACCTTTGCGGTTATGGGTCATGTAGCCAAAGCCTCTGGGAGGGTGACCGAAACTGATGTTCGCATTGCAACCCTGTTAATGGATCAAATGAAGCTGTCTGGGCAATCACGTGTCGATGCGCAAACCGCTTTTCGTCAAGGTCGCCAAGCGGATTTTGATTTACTCAAGCAGCTAGAACTGTTTCGACAAGCCACACAAGGCCGGGTTGAGTTGGCGCAGATGTTTTTGGAAATCCAAATTCAAACTGCTTTGACTGATGGTGAATTACATGCAAATGAAAAACAAATATTGTCAGTGATTGCCGCTAAACTTGGTCTTGGTGCACAACTTGATGCCTTACTGGCTCGTTGGCAAGCAGAGTTTAGCCATCATCAGGCGCCGCAAGGTAATAAAATTTCGCTGATTGATGCCTATTTGTTACTCGGGGTAAAAGAATCTGCTAGCGATCAAGATATTAAACGAACCTACCGAAAATTGATGAATGAACATCATCCTGACAAGCTTGTGGCAAAAGGGTTACCAGCTGAAATGATGGAGTTGGCTAAAACCAAAGCTCAAGATATTCAAGTCGCTTATGAACGCATAAAAACCTCGCGTGGTATGCGTTAATTTTACACTGAGAGTAGACCAAGCAAAGGACTGAAGTACGTGATGAAAATAGTGGTATTAGATGGTTATACACTTAACTCAGGTGATTTGAGTTGGCAGGCGCTTGAAGCGCTAGGCCAGTGTGATATTTACGATCATACAACACTCGATCAGGTGGTTAATCGCTGTCACGAAGCAGATATAGTACTGACTAACAAAACCCTGTTAAGCGCAGAGACCTTAAAACAACTGCCCAGGTTAACCTACATCGGTGTGCTCGCGACCGGCACCAATGTGGTCGATGTTGAGGCGGCGACAGAGCAGGGTATTAGCGTTACCAATATTCCTGCCTATGGTCCAGATGCTGTGGCACAAATGGTATTTGCGCATATTTTGCATCATCATCAACAGGTGGCGTTACACAATCAAGCTGTTAAAGCTGGAGAGTGGGCTGCTAATAGAGATTTTTGTTTTACCTTAAGCCCATTAACCTCGCTAAAAGGCCTAACCTTAGGTGTTGTCGGTTATGGCGATATTGGCCAACAAGTGGCAACATTAGGCGTGGCGTTTGGCATGAAGGTGTTGATCACCAGTGCCAAACCTAAAACCGCTTTACCCAAGGGCGTTCACTGGTGTGAACTGGAGACGTTATTAACCCAAGCCAATATTGTGTCACTGCATTGCCCACTTAATCCATTAACCAAACACATGATGAATAAATCCAGTTTAGCTTTACTTCCATCCGGTTGTTTACTGATTAATACTGCCCGTGGTGATTTAATTAATGAAGCAGATTTGGCCCAATGGTTAAATGACCATAATGGCTTTGCCGGAGTCGACGTATTATCGACTGAGCCACCGAGTGCGAATAATCCGCTACTCAGTGCCGCCAATATTAGCATCACGCCGCATATTGCATGGGCGACATTACAAGCCAGACAAAATCTACTCAATATTGCCATTGAGAATGTGCGCCATTTCCAGCAAGGTAAAATATTGAATAGAATCAACGGCTAAATCAGTCGCTAACAATGAGTGCTCTTAGGCACTCGCATTCTTAGCAACGAGCACTAATCACCATCGCTTAAACTCTCATTTAGAACGGAGTTCTGCACATGTCACTATGGAAAGTCCTGTTTGATTTTGTCGATAAAGAGCGCACCAGGTTTGATAACGTGCGTCATGATACCCATGCGCTGCAATTTGAAATTGAAGCCAACATTCATTTTTTTGTTGATGGCGTAGCGCAAGCTGTTAGCACCGCAGACATTATTAACGGCCTAGAAACCAAAGCGTTTGAACATGCGATGCTGTCGGGATTACATATTCGCCAGGGTAAGTTAGCGTCGCGCACCATTGAGGGTTATAAAGAGTTTGATAAGTATTTAGGTGAGCCAAGTGATGTGCTGGTTAAAAATCTGTACCTGAAAATAACGCTGCTGCAAAAACTGATTAACGCAGGTAAGCTTGATCAAGATCGTAAGCTTAAAGCACTGTTTCGTTTACTGATGTTAGTCCACTTTCATTTAGCCAATAAACCACTGCCAAAACCACTGCCAAAACCAAAAGCCTAATTCTTAACGCTAAGTTGCAAAAAACTAAACCGCAGATAATCTGCGGCTTAGTTTGTTGTTAATTAACTTTAGTTTGATCCAGTTCACTTCAGCTTTGCTTAAAACAATACCTTAATCTTACTGGCAACCGTTTTGGCTTTTTCGATGGCTTCTTCAACCGTGTTGTCTCTGGCTAACGCTACCCCTAAACGACGGCGTCCATCAATGTCTGGTTTACCAAATAAACGCAGTTGAGTATCAACAGGCGCGAGTGCTTCAGCCATGCCTTGGTAACGGATATTGGTTGATGTGCCTTCAGCCAGAATAACCGCAGAGGCGCTGGGACCGTGTTGCACAATATTGCTGATGGGTAAGCCTAAAATGGCGCGCACATGTAAGGCAAACTCTGACAAATCCTGACTGATTAAGGTGACTAAACCGGTATCATGTGGTCTGGGTGACACTTCAGAAAAATACACCTCATCACCTTTAATAAATAGCTCTACACCAAACAGTCCATAACCCCCTAAGGCTTCAACAACTCGCTGACTCATGGCTTGGGCTTTGTGCAATACCTTCGCGGGCATCGCTTGTGGTTGCCAAGATTCACGGTAATCACCGTCTTCTTGTCGATGACCAATCGGGTCACAAAAGTGGATGCCATTGACCGCACTGATGGTCAGTAGGGTGATTTCATAGTCAAAAGGAATAAAGGCTTCAACAATCACCCGCCCTTGACCTGCTCGGCCACCTTCTTGAGCATAAGCCCACGCCGGTTGAACTTGCTTTGCCGTTTTAATCACACTTTGGCCTTTACCCGATGAACTCATCACAGGTTTAACCACACAAGGCATTCCAATGGTGGCAACAGCTTGTTCAAATTCATCTTGGTTGTCGCAAAAAAAGTAAGCCGATGTGGGCACGGCTAATGTTTCTGCCGCCAAGCGTCGAATGCCTTCGCGATCCATGGTTAGTTGGGTCGCCTTTGCTGTCGGCACCACCCGCAAGCCTTGTTGCTCCAGTTCCAATAACGTTTTAGTCGCAATCGCTTCGATTTCAGGGATCACCAAGTCAGGCTGCTCGAGTTCAATAACCGTTTTGAGTGCATCGGCATCGAGCATGTTGATCACATGAAAACGATGAGCAATTTGCATGGCTGGTGCATTCGGGTAGCGGTCGACCCCAATCACCTCAATGCCGTAACGTTGTAATTCTATGGCGACTTCTTTACCGAGTTCGCCACAGCCTAACAACATCGCTTTGATTGTGCCTGGGGTGTTTGCTGTGCCAAAAGTCGTTGGGGTTGCTATGGTCATGTGCGGCCTTACTAAATAGGATATATTTTTATATGAAGAACAGTGTAACGAGATATGGTGTTATAAATCCAACAGAAAAAGCATTGTTTAGCTAAACCAAGGGGGATAAGGCGATAAAATGTGAGCGATGATTGTGTTTTATGGCGATAAGTAGGTGTTTGTATGCTTAGAATAAATGCTCTGCATGTGATAAAAAATAGTTGAATAAGCCAACATCATTGACTACATCGCTGATGTTGGCTGTGCCATTGGAATCGATTGCACAGGGCGCGATTAGTTAACCAACAGCTCTGCTGCAGTTAAAATCAATTCAGGAGCCGGGCGAACTTTATAGTTGGGATTAACATATTGAAAATGGATTAAGCCGGTTTTGTCTGCCACGTATACCGCAGGCACAGGCAACACCAAGCGTTTATCACCTTGTGGCGTGGTAAACAGGGTATTGTCGACATTCAGCTTAGCTTGGTAAGTCTGGGTGGTTTTTTCACTGGTGTAATACGCCAAACCAAAAGCTTGTGAAGCGGCCATTGATGCATCGGACAGCAGTAAATAATCCAGTTTTTTAGTCGTTATCGAGGCGCGCATTTTTTCTGGGGTGTCGGGTGAAATCCCCACTAACTGAAAACCTAGCTCAATGAGTTTAGGTTCAATGGCTTTGAGCTGGCCCATTTGCGAATTACAAAATGGACACCAGCCGCCACGATAAAAGAAAAAGACCGTGGGTTTTTGGGCTACCAATTGACTCAGATCAACCGCTTTGCCATCAACATCTTGCAGTGTAATCGCCGGAATTTGATGACCATTAAGCAGGGGTATTACATGATTTTCGTCACTGGCAATGGGTTTAGCCATACTGGCTAAACTGGTTAGGGTCAGTGCGGTAGCGATAAGTAGCGTTTTTAGCATAGTAAGTCCTTGTGAAGTGATGTCCCAACAACAATAGACCATAGCATAAACACAATAATTTCATCCAAACACAAAAAAGGCGCCTAAGCGCCTAGTTGATTAAATAGTGTGATGCTATTTAATCTTTTTGTATTTTACCGTGCTACTGGCTTTACCGACTTTAACCCGACGTCCATCCATGTTTTTCTCGGCAATCATCTGCTCGCCCACGTTATCGCTACGTTGTTGCTTTTTAGCAAAGCTACGGCGTTGTTCAATTTGCTTGAGCAATACCTCACGGCTGCCGACTTCGTAACCTGGCACTGTGACCCGGCGGATTTTCTGGCCGATTAATTTTTCAATGTCCGCTAAGGTGCGTTCTTCTTCGCGGCTCACAAATGAAATGGCAACACCGGTTTTACCCGCACGACCAGTACGGCCAATACGGTGGACATAATCTTCGGCTAAAAACGGTAAATCGTAGTTAACAACATATTCTAGATTTTGGATATCGAGTCCGCGAGCAGCCACTTCGGTGGCGACTAATACGCGAATTTTACCTTCAACAAATTCACGCAGTGCACGACGACGGCTACCTTGGGCTTTCTCGCCATGAACCACACCAGAAACAATCCCGTCTAAGTTTAGCTCTTTCACTAATTTATCTGCCGCATCACGCGTCGCGGTGAACACTAAGACACGTTGCCAATTTTTAGTGCCAATTAACTCAGATAATAATTCATGTTTACGACGTTGCTCAACCGGATACACCACTTGGCTAACGGTGTCCGCCGTGGTGTTTTGCTTATCAGCGGCAATAATTTTAGGCTTATTAAGCATCTCATTGGCTAACTTTTTCACTTCAGTAGAGAAGGTCGCAGAAAACAACATGTTTTGACGCTTTTTGTTTACCGCTTGGATAATTTTTTTAATATCAGCACTAAAGCCCATATCGAGCATGCGATCGGCTTCATCTAGGACTAAAAATTCAACGTTAGATAAACTTAAGTTACAGGCTACAATGTGTTCAAGCAAACGCCCTGGGGTAGCCACAATCACGTCGGCACCACGTTTAAGTTTCTGTGATTGAGAGTCCATTTTAACGCCACCGTAAATGGTTAATACCGTTACGTTAAGGTATTTACTGTAGGCGCTAATATTGTCGGCAACCTGCGCAGCAAGCTCACGGGTTGGCGTTAGAATTAAGGTGCGAGTGTTAGACGGTAGCGTCTCTTTGGGGGTGTCACACATTTTTTGTAAAATAGGCAATGCAAACGCCGCCGTTTTACCGGTACCGGTTTGGGCGCTGGCTAACACATCTTCACCACGACGGATCGCAGGGATCGCTTGTTGTTGAACGGGTGTCATAGCTTGATAACCGCACTCAGCGATCGCGCGTAGTAATTCTGGGGCGAAGCTAAAAGATTCAAATTTCATGGTGCAGTTCCTGTATGTACATCAAAACAAAGCGATTGATATGCGATTCAGTCAACATCAGTTAACAAAAAGTGTTCGCAAATTAATCTGGAATTTTATGGTTTAGAGCCTTATCTAATGGTCGATTCTATGCTTAATTTAGCGTGATTAACATCTTAGGATAGTTGAAAAACGTTAAGCCTGAATTAAGCGCCAATTTTGTGCCATAGATAAGCGGCCGCGGAGTATAACAAACTTTTGTATAAATCCTGAACTTTATCTGTGTCTGGCGCTAAGATTTTTTAGGCGATATCGTTCTAACGGAAATGACTCGATGGCAACGACATTGAGGTGTCGTGTTCTAGCAAAATCCGCGAACATGTTTTTTGACATTGAACTGCAGCCAGTACCCGTAGCAAATGTGCCGTGTCTAGTGATCCAAGCGCTTACCAAGGTATCAATTTTTGCCTATTTCAACTGACAATTTTGGGCATCTTAGTGGTTTTTCTATCTTTATATTCGGTTCATATTTAGATTTAAATTCACATTCAGCTTAAATACTGGCCATCCGTTATCAATGATTTAGCCGACACTCATTATGATACTTGACGATATGGTCGATGTTCATCGCGGCCTAGACCCTCTTGGCTTGGTTAACAAGATATCTCCGATCCAAGCATCGTCCTTTGTCGCGTGATAGCGCAAGACATAAAAGTGGCTGTCCGCTAAAGGATTTTATTGATTAAAGCAGAAAAAATCATCGAGAAACACCTAGCCCTCTTTTTCGTTATAATGCTCTACCCGTTATATACCCGTATTTAAAAGGTATTAAAAAGATCATGGATATCAAAGGAAACTGCATCTCATCAATAAACGATGAGCACGGCCCAATTTATGTTTACCAAACAAGGACCAGCCGGATCCTCAGCTTTGATGGGAAAATCTATCAAAGTAGTATGAAACTAAAAGACATTAATGGATTAGCTCTGGGCTACACTCAGGCCATGATGGCGGGTTTATTGTTTATCCCCACAGTAAAAACGGCCACGATTATGGGGCTGGGCGCCGGCTCAATGGCAAAAAATCTACTCAGTAGTTTCTCCGAATTGCAGGTCCATGCGGTCGAATATCGTGCAGCCGTGGCCAATACTGCAACAGAATATTTTTACTTACCCGACACGGATCGCCTGTGTATTCATATAGATGATGCGGTTAACTACATGAAACACACCGACATAAAAAGCGATATTATCTTTTCAGATCTCTACAACGCTAAGGGCATGGAACCGAAGCAAGTACAACAATCCTACTTGCGTGATTGTAAACAGGCACTCAACCAACAAGGTGTCCTCGTGCTCAATATCTGGCATACGACAGTTAACTTACGAGAAGAGTTAGATGAATTACTCGCGGGCGTATTTGACAACCAACTACTCAGTTTCGAAGTCGATAGTGGAAACACGATTGTTCTTGCATTCAAAAATGACATTCCCGCGCTAAAAGAACAAGATCTACTGGCTAAAGGTCAATGGTTGCAACAGGAAATGAACATTCCGATGGAACCTTATGCCAAATTACTGTTAGAGACACAAGATTTTTGCGAAGAGTGATGCGGATAGCTATTTTTACTGGCTACGCTATTGAGATATATCTTTGGTTTTATGATTGCTAGAAAAGGGTGAATGCCTCCTATGGGTCAAGACAAGGGTTTGCTTATGGGCCTTAGCGCTTTTGCTGTCTAGCTAACACTATAGTGTATTCAAGGTGATGCTGGCGTTTAAAAGCAAGGGGATTGCCCTGACATGGATAAGTGAAGCGGGCTTAAATGTGGGCCTAGATGTGGACTTAAATGTGGACTTAGATGTGGACTTAGATGTGGACTTAGATGTGGACTTAGATGTGGACTTAGATGTGGGCCTAGATGTGGACTTAGATGTATCACTGCGCCGCGATGAATTCCGTAACCCCTGCAGCTATTATGGTTAAACGCCCATATTGCTAGCGGCCAGCTACCACCAGCACCTGCTGAAGATGAAAGTCGCTATGGTAGGCCACTAACAAGAGCCTCGTCTTTCTAGGCCTTAGCCGTATTACGCCGCTAACAAAAAGCCGCTAATAAAAAGGCCAGCCTCTATGGCTGGCCTCACTATTGAGTCTATTATCGGGTTAAATTGCCCAACCACCTAGATAGAACGCGACTAAACCGAGTGTAATGGCGATGACGCCAAGTCGCAGTTTACGCCACTCGCCGCTGCATATGCGGCCAATCACTAAGGTCACAAAGCCAAGCATGATCCCAGTGACGATATTACAGCTTAAAATGATAAATACTGCGCAGGTTAGGCCTGCCATCGCATCCACTTTATCGTCAAAATCAAGCTTAGTGACGTTGCTTAGCATCAGTAATCCAACATACATAAGCGCTGGCGCGGTCGCATAAGCCGGCACTAAATAGCTTAACGGCGCTAAAAACATCATCATCAAAAACAGCAAGCCAACTATGGTAGCGGTCAGGCCAGTTTTGCCACCTGCAGCGGTTCCTGCAGCGGATTCAATATAAACGGCCGCAGGGGCACCGCCGACTAGGCCAGCAACAATACTGCTGACAGAATCTGATGTCAGTGCTTTACCACCACCCACAATATTGTCATTTTCATCAAGAAGTTCCGCTTGGCCTGCCACCGCTCGAATCGTGCCAGTGGCATCAAATATTGCGGTCATCACCAACGCCAACACAATCGGCAGTACCACTGGATTCAGTGCGCCCATAATATCGAGCTGGCCAATCAGTGATGTTTCCGACATCAAGTCAGGCAATGCAAATAAGCCTTGATATGTCACGTTCGGATCAAATATTAACCCAAAGACAGAGAGTCCGACAATCACCAGCAATATGCCACCTGGCATGCCTCGGCGCTCAAGCCCAATCGTCATAGCAAGGCCAATTATTGTTGCGATAACCGGTAAGCTATTAATATCACCAAGCTGTACGGGTAAACCGGCATCGTTGGAGACAATTAATTTCACGCTATTGGTCGCAATAAGCAGTAAAAACAAACCAATACCAATACCCGTACCATGAGCGATACCGGTTGGCAAGTTCGTCAGTACCCACTGACGAATACCCGTGACACTCACAAAGGTAAATACGACACCCATAAGAAAAATAGCGCCAAGGGTGACAGGAATGGATATGCCTTGGCCCAGCACCATACTAAATGCCGTAAAGGCCGTGAGTGATATTGCACACCCTATGGCCATCGGCAAATTAGCCCATAGCCCCATGAGTAACGAACCAAAAGCGGCAATTAAGCAAGTCGCGATAAATACCGCAGCAGGGTCAAACCCTGCAGTGCCAAGCATGTTAGGCACTACAATTACCGAATAAACCATAGCCAAAAACGTCGTTAAGCCCGCAATGACTTCACGTTTTAAGGTACTTCCACGGGCAGAAATATTGAAATAGCTATCCAAAAATGGATCAGAAGCAGCAGTCGAGTTAGAGAGAGTCTGTTCAGACTTCATAGATATTATACCTTTTGATCTCTTAAATATGAGTTAACCAATGATCATTCATTGGCGACACAGCTATGGCAGGTAGAGCCCCAATCGAGATAGACTTAGGTGAGAGATCCACTTGGCGCTTATGGCGTTAGTGACCTGCGAGTATTGTGGTAAACAAATTTGTTATCCACATGTCTGGTAAAATTTACTCTTACCAACATAGCCTTTGTTGGCGCGGAGTTTACAACAATCGACCATAAGGAAACAGGAAGCAGTTAACAATTTTTGTTACATAGATAAAACAACGCCCATAAACACACAAAAGTAACCGGCTGTTTTACCTGCCGCATCATAAAATGACTCACTGCAGTGACAACTACTCTCCAGTATGTATTGCCAATAACTTATCAGCGGCCTTAGTCCGGCAACTCAATGCCGATATGAAGGCATAACAGTGTTTGCCGCGAGTGGAAAATTAACTCGCAGTAGTCGATTATCGAGGTCGAAAATCGTTAGCTATTATTGCTGTGTATCCGTGAAGACGTGACAGTGAAGCGTTAATGCTAAATTCGTTAGTGGCCCAAAGTATTTTTAAGCTATGGCCTGCGGCCACTAACGTCGTGGCGCTTCACCCACACCAGACCAAGAGGAAACCAACGGCTGTTCCCTCTTGGAACTCCCAGCCGCCCCGCAACATTTTCAAACAGCGAAAAGGTCGCCATGGGGATTAATCCAGCTTTGGACTTCATTTGTATGCTGCTTCGGACTTATTCGAAAATGCTAACGCTTCCGATGGTACATCCTGTACCTCGAAAGCTAGCCTGACATCCATGTCAGGACTCACACTATTTTCTTCAACGTCCTCAAGTTCAGAGTTGAATCAGCCGTTTTAAAGTCAGTATTTTGGGTGATGAGATGGACGCTCCCTAATACGGCGTCAATGCGCCAAACTGATGTTGAACCATACAGTTACTTAAGGAGCGTCCACCATGAAAGTTACCACTATTGCGATTGATTTGGCAAAAAATGTTTTCCAAGTTTTAGGAATGGATAGCCATGCAAAGCAAGTCTTCAATAAACGTTTAAATCGCACTCAACTGATTGAGTTTATGTTGCAACAACCCCATTGCGATGTGGTCTTTGAGGCTTGTTATTCATCCCATTACTGGGGACGTAAGTTTCTCGTTATGGGGCATAACGTTAAGCTCATTCCTGCCCAACATGTCACCCCGTTCGTGCGAGGCAGTAAAAATGACAACAATGACACAATGGCGATTTTTGAAGCCAGCTTTAGGCCAAACATTCGTTTCGTGCCAGTGAAAACCGAAGAGCAGCAAGAAATATTGATGTTACACCGAGTCAGAGAACGTTTAGTGAAGGAGAAAACGGCCTGCACTAATCAAATTCGGGGTGTATTAGTCGATTTTGGGATTTGCTTTGCCCAAGGCTATAAAACATTTGAAGTTGCTATGTGGGACATCATTAACGATGCGTCACAACGCCCTATCATTAAGTTGATGGCTAATGATTTCTGGGATGAATATCAAAGTGTTAATACTCATTTAGACAGAATTAATACCTTGATAAAAAAACTTGTCGAGCGTGACCCTAATGGCAAAATTTTATTAAGCATTCCTGGTGTAGGGCCCATTATCGCGTCAGCGTTTGTTGCATCAATTGGCAAAGGTCAGGCGTTTAATACTGCTAAAGAACTGGGTGTGTGGCTGGGGTTAACCCCCAAGCAATTTGCCTCAGGCCATCGAAGTGTTAATGGCAGTATTACCAAACGTGGCAACGGCTATTTACGCAAACAGCTTATTCATGGAGCCAGAACCGTCGTCAGCCATGCGAGTAAAAAACAAGATGATTTAAACCTCTGGATAACGCAGCTAAGAAGCCGAAAAAGCATCTGCAGTACGGTGGTTGCCACGGCTCATAGACTCGCCAGACTGATATGGATTTTATTACAAAAACAAGTGCCTTATGCTCCGCAATATGCAGCAAATCAAGGTGTAAACCATGGTACTTGTTAACACTGTTGTCGCTATCTTGCAGAGCTCGGTCTGGCCAAGGACTCCGAGTCCGACTGGGTGATAAGAGCCGCAAGATAGCACATTAAATACTCACCGGGGTTGTTGTGAACGATGAAGAAATGGCTCAGTCCAACCAGTGCTAGCCCGAATAGGCCAAGGATAGGAAAAGCCTAATCCGCATGGGTGTTTCAATTGACAGGCGCAGTGGTACGGATTTCATTAGGGGCGCAGCTTGGCTGTTAAGCCCGTATATATGTAAGCGGTCAATTAAGCGGTGGAGCCCGATATCATCAAGCTTTTAGATCGGCATGCCAAGGTAATAAATCACTTAA
>NZ_JBEOPP010000029.1:0-55403 GCF_040310185.1 Shewanella sp. T24-MNA-CIBAN-0130
TAAGTGATTTATTACCTTGGCATGCCGATCTAAAAGCTTGATGATATCGGGCTCCACCGCTTAATTGACCGCTTACGGTTATACCAACTTAACGTACTGCTAATGCTGCGGCGTAGCTGTCAACGACCTTATTAAATCCACACATAAAGCGCTCTATTTTGAAGATTAACCAGCAAATCGTACTAATTAACCACAAGGTTGGTTAAGCGGTCTGATAAGTAAGCCAAAATCAAAATAGTTGACCTATTCCATATCAAACTTGTTATTTGTTTTACTAGCAAGGCGCATTGGCGTGTCAATAACAAGCCTATTGCAAGTTAATGCAACACAGTTAGCGGGATAAAAGACTGTTTGATGACCCTTTTATTATCCCGATCTGAGATTAATAACAATTACCGAAAAATGTAACCGTTCCTATGGTACTAAGGTGCCAAATAAATAGTCCTGTAATTGCTTTACTCTGAGGTACTAAATCTGAAAGTACTAAACCTGAAAGTACTAAACCTGAGAGTACTAAACCGGATTGTAGTGAATACAATTTCGCTATGAAACATTAACTGTGGGTGATCACATATGCTGTCATTGCCGCTATAGAATTGAGGAACGGATACTATGTCGACGTTACAAACAGGACTAAAAGGGAAAGTGGCGCTTATTACTGGCTCAACTAGCGGTATTGGTCTGGCGACTGCCCACGTGCTTGCAGAGCAGGGTTGTCATATCGTGTTACATGGGCTGATGGACCAAGATGATGGACTCTCTTTAGCCTCTGAATTTGCAGCTCAGTACCAAATAAACACTTTTTTTAGCAATGCGGACTTAAGAGATGCTAACTGCATACATGAGTTTATCAATAATGCGGTTAATGCCTTAGGGAGTATCGATATTTTGGTCAACAATGCTGGAATTCAACATACACAAGATGTCACTAATTTTCCGATAGAAAAATGGAATGACATCATCGCGATTAACTTATCCTCCGCTTTTCATACCATTCAAAAAGTCGTGCCTTTAATGGCTAAAAAAAAGTGGGGACGGATCATCAATATTGCCTCAGTCCATGGTTTAGTCGCCTCAGCGAATAAAGTGGCCTATTGCGCAGCAAAGCATGGGATTATTGGATTAACAAAAGTGGTCGCGATTGAATGTGCAGAGCAAGGTATTACCGTTAACGCAATTTGTCCTGGATGGGTTGATACGCCGCTTATCAGTAAGCAAATTGACACCATCGCAACGGATAAAAGCTTGAGTTATGAAGATGCAAAATACCAGCTGGTGACCTCCAAGCAGCCATTACCAGAAATGTTAATCCCCAGAGAAATAGGTGAGTTCGTGTTATTCCTTTGTGGCAATGCAGCAAGAGGCATTACAGGTTCAGCACTTCCGATGGACGGCGCTTGGACGGCACAATAAGCTTAGCTAACCTTATGTTTAAACGTTAGTATTTAGCAAAAAATTCAACCCGTATTCGCTGTGTGCGAATACGGGTTGTTTTATTTGCCGAGACACAGACCTTGCCAATCGATGTACTAGCCAAGATGATAGTGTTGCTTAAAATATGAGTTAGGCCTTGGCCATAAACTCAGCGATGCGCTGATAGGTTGTCATGCACTCTTGTTTAACCAAATCGTGCAGTAACATATAGGCATGGATCATGCCGTCAAACGAATAATGCTCAACATCCACACCTGCCGCGCTCAGAGCCTTCGCATAGGCTATGCCCTCATCTCTGAGCGGATCACAACCTGCAGTAAAAATGAGTGTCTTAGGTAAGTTAGCGTTAATGGTGCCAAGTAAAGGTGAAGCCTGTTTGATTTGATCAGAGCGTTGATCGGACTGCTTGAAATACTGCTCAAAATACCATTTGATGCGGCTAGTCTCGAGTAAAAATCCACAGCCATTACTATCAAGTGATGGGCTAGTTAATGTGTAATCGACACTGGGGTAAATCAGAATTTGTTGGTCTATATGAATCCGTTTATCGGTTAAGCTTTTCATGCTTAAACTGGTGCAAATAGCACCACCCGCACTGTCACCAATAATGGTGACTGAGTCTTGATGGTTAA
Source organism: Shewanella sp. T24-MNA-CIBAN-0130 (assembly GCF_040310185.1). Taxonomy (NCBI): domain Bacteria; kingdom Pseudomonadati; phylum Pseudomonadota; class Gammaproteobacteria; order Alteromonadales; family Shewanellaceae; genus Shewanella; species Shewanella sp. T24-MNA-CIBAN-0130. Next base: position 2,067 of record NZ_JBEOPP010000029.1, read on the forward strand.
CATCATTGAGTAACTGCGCGTAATGTATTAATGCATATTCACAATCTTCAACCCCAGCAGGATAAGGATATTCAGGTGCAAGTCGATACTCGACAGATATCACCACGCACTGCGCAATACTGGCAAGGTGACGGCAAATAGGATCGTACAGCGCCACACTGCCACACATATGGCCACCACCATGAAAATGCACTAACACAGGCAAAGGCAGCTCTGGTGCAGGACTATAAACTCTAACCGGAATGGTACGATCGGTTAACGTAAGCGCTTCGTCGGCAATATAGCTCACCGATGGCGAGTCACTCATTAACGCGCCAAGTTTGTTTAAGTTTTCACGTAATATTGTCGGCGTAAATTGCACATTATTTTGCTTAGCCAAGGCGATATTACTGTTCGCTAAGGCTAGAAAATCAGTGAGTTTGGGGGATACTATTCCTCGCATAATATTAACTCCTTTGGTTTTCCGGTTTCTGGTAGAAAATAACTGCCTACAAACACAGTGCCACTGAGTAAGGTGATCATCACAAATGAGCTAAAATAGCTACCATCGCTTAAATCAACAAGCTTACCAAATACCCACAACACGATAGTAGAAACAAGATAACTGATTGACCAAAATAGGCTAAAAACCACAGTAATTTTTTGGCCTGTCATCTTAGGGAGCTCGTGAGGAATGGACACTAATGCAGTCACCGGGAAAAAGATAAAAAAGCCCAACACTATTGCACATAACGTTTGCAACCAAGACTCGGGACTAAAAGATAAACCGAAAACGGTGATAACAATAATCAACCCACTCCAGCGAAGAATAGGCAAGCGTAACGGGTTTTTGCGACTATAAAACATTCCTGCAATAGTGCCGACAATACCAAAACCAATCACCCATTTGCTTTGACTTATTCCCGCTTGAGGATAGAAAGTAAATAAACAAATGTAAAAAGAAAGCAGTCCTGAATAGGTAAAAGCATAAGCCCAATTAAATTTATCTTTTAACCCTTCTAGATAACCATATATTGCCGGCTCTGAACCAGATACATGGTTAGCGGGCGATGGCGTTTCAAACTTAACCAGTAGCCACAGCATTGCAAGTACCAAGCTAGCGGCAGAAAACAACACCAAGCTGTTTTGCCAACTGCCAGTGAGAGAGTTAATACTGGTCATTCCCCATAAAATAATTGCAGTACCTACGTTAAATGCCACCGCATTGAGACCATTAATAACCGGGCGATCTTCAGGCGAAAACCACAGCATCACTATTGGGTTGAAGTACACAATCATGAAGGCCCCACCTAAGCCCATTAGAAAACGGCTGGCCAGAAGTAATTCATAATTAGTCGCAAAAGGTGTCACTATTCCGATAACAATTAATAGCGCCGCGAGTAAAAATGCATACTTTATCCCGCACTTCACCGCCACATAAGCGGCGCCAAATGTGCCCACTATCTTAGCCAGAGTGACAGCACCACTGATAAAGCTTGCTGAAGCTAAGCTATCAATTTGCATCGATGCCATGATGCTGTTCATGCTGGCAGTGCCTCCTACCCATGCCATGGCAAAGAGAACATAACTCGTAAAAACCAGGCCTTCTACCAAATATCTATGGGTTATTTTCATAGGCGTAATGTGTACCTTAAATGACACTAATGTAGTTTAATCATGTTATCTGATGGGTATGGATAAATAAGTACTACCTTAGTGCACCGCGATATTAAAAATCTTTATCAAACAGGATGTCTAGTGTAGTTTCGCAAGGATATAAAATAAAAATCATTGGGGAATATCTTGCAGGCTTGGTTATCTATTGATACTTGGTTGATCAGTTCAATTTCGATTGCTTATCTTGCGATGCTATTTGTGGTCGCACAGTGGGGGCAAAGTCGCGCTATAAAAAAGTTAAGCCAAAAGCCATGGGTCTATAGCTTATCCTTAGGTGTATGCTGCACTTCGTGGGCATTTTATGGCACTGTCGGGCAAGCTGCCACAACAGGGGCATGGCTTGCTCCCATTTACATAGGTTCGATCATTTGTTTAGTACTTGCTTGGCCAATGCTAATGCGGACGTTACAAATAATCAAAAGCCAGAACCTCACCTCTATTGCCGACTTTATTGCCTGTCGCTTTGACCGCTCGCCTAAAATTGCCGCCAGCGTCGCCATTGTGTCACTGCTTGGGACCATTCCTTATATTGCATTGCAGTTAAGAGCTATCAGTACCAGTTTCGATCTACTTACTGGCACGTTTCAGTCTGGGATTAGCACGGCATTTGTGGTCACTATTGTATTAATTATCTTTAGTATCTTATTCGGCACACGCCAACTCTCCGCCAGTAAGCACAATCAAGGCTTAGTACTTGCCATCGCGTTTAGTTCTATCGTGAAATTATTTGCCCTTACCGCCGTGGGCATATTTGCCACGTTTTATGTTTTCGATGGTTTTGGCGACTTGCTAACTCAAAGTCAAAACATCAAAGAAACCACCCAATCAGACTCCACTTATCTTGTGGTATCACAGGTTATTTTGGGCGCGATTACTATCTATGCGTTGCCGCAAGAGTTTCACATGATGATGATTGAAAATAATCATGACAACGAACTTAAATCGGCTCGCTGGATGGTGCCGTTATATCTATTACTGATCAATATTTTTGTATTACCTATCGCATTAGCCGGACAACTTAGCTTCCCCGGTGGCAGCGTGGGTGCAGATACTTATGTACTGACGTTACCGCTATTTTATCAGCAAGCTTGGTTGGGAATATTGGTTTACATCGGTGGACTGGCTGCAGCCACTGCAATGGTTATTGTGGCAGCTATTGTGCTTAGCACCATGATTTCGACAGAAATTTTAACCCCATTACTGTTACGTCTACCAAAATTTAACTCTCAACAAACCCCGCAATTATCAGGAATCTTATTAAATTTACGCCGTATATCTATCGCCGTAATCTTACTATCGGCCTTTGCATTTGAACGTTTTATCAATCAGCAAAATCATTTAGCCAGTATTGGCTTACTATCATTTGTGCTGTTATCTCAATTTGCGCCAGCCGCTGTAGGCGCCTTATATTGGCGAAATGCAACAACCCAAGGGGCATTCATTGGTTTAATGATGGGAAGTATTGTCTGGCTTTATACCCTACTTTTGCCCGTTACATTTCCTGATGCACTATGGGTTAACTTTGGTTTATTTGATATAACTTGGTTAACGCCAACTGCATTGTTTGGATTAACCCATTTGGACAATATCAGCCACGGTGTATTTTACAGTTTAGCGGCTAACATCGGCTGCTTTGTGGTCATTTCACTGTTTAAAGAGCAAAGCGTTGGCGAGGTTTTACAAGCCGATTTATTTGTTAACAGAAAACAAGTTCAGTCAGAACGTCACTTATCTATAGATGATTTAGCCAGTTTATTAAATCGTTTTATTAATAAAGATGAAGCCGATACCCTGCTAGCAGAATCCAAAAAGCTCAGCGGTAAAGATCAGCAGCAACAACTTGTTGATTACACTCGCCTAAAACTATCAGGCGTACTCGGTTCTGCATCGACTAGAATGGTGATGAGCGCTGCTTCTCGCAGCCAATACGTGCCACTAGAAGATGTGGTTAGCATTGTCGATGAAGCGAGCCAAATCTTTGAATTTAACCGCGAACTGCTGCAATCGGGCGTTGAAAATATTGAGCAAGGCATTAGCGTTGTAGACGCCGATATGCGTTTAGTCGCTTGGAATCAGCGCTATATTGAACTGCTCGATTACCCAAAAGATTTTGTAAAAGCGGGACTACACATTGAGCAACTGATTAGATTTAACATCGACAGGGGGATCATTGTCGGCGACGCTGCCCACGAGCTAGTTGAAAAGCGCTTAGATCATATGCGCAGTGGCAGTCCACATCATTTTCAACGCATCATGCTTGACGGAAAAGTGCTAGAAATTCGCGGCCAAGCAATGCCCGGCGGTGGGTTTGTCAGTACGTTTTCTGATATTACTGCCCATATTGAAGCAGAAAAAGCCTTACAACTTGCTAATGATACACTCGAAAAACGGGTAGAAAGCCGCACCAAAGAACTTGAAAAAGCAAAAGCAGAAGCAGAAGCGGCCAATAGCAGTAAAACACGATTTTTGGCCGCTGCAAGTCATGATTTAATGCAACCCTTTAATGCGTTAACATTATTTACTGAGATGCTGAAGCAAAGAGTCAAATCAACCGAACTTCAGGATTTAGCCACTCATATCGAAGACTCATTAAACGTAGTAGAAAGTTTGCTATCAGACCTTGTTGAAATATCTCGCTTAGACAGTAACTCGTTAAAAACCGAAAAAAGTCAATTTGCAATTGATGATATACTCTCAACATTGGTCAATGAATTTAAGGCGTTATCGGTTCAACAAGGCATTGATTTTAATTACCAGGTCTCTTCCTGTTTCGTCCACAGCGATCAAAGGCTATTACGCCGAATTATTCAAAACTTTTTGTCTAATGCGTTTCATTATTCCCCTTCAGGTAACACCAAGCACCAACCAGCGCTTCAAGATACTAAGTCAGGCAATAAGGCAAAAGAGGCCATTGAGAACGCCGATTTTGTCCCTAAGGTTTTATTAGGTGTCAGGCGACTTGAGAACGCTTTGTTAATACAAGTTTGGGACAATGGACCTGGAATTCCTGTTGATAAACGACAGGCAATTTTTTGCGAGTTTGAACGCTTAGAACTCACACGTGAAATTCCAGGTTTAGGTCTGGGCTTGGCGATATGCGATCGTATAGCAAACTTATTGGATATTAAAATATCACTGCATTCTGAAGTCGGTAAAGGAACTTGCTTCAGTGTTGAAATACCCCGTGTCTCACAACAAAAAAAGTCTGTTAATTTACTAAACATCCCCGTCGAAGATGAGATCAATAGCGACAGCTTTAATATTATTGTGCTCGTTATCGACAATGATGATCTCATGCTAAAGGCAATCTCGTCATTATTGAGTGGTTGGGGATGTCATGTGATTACAGCCAAAGATCAATCTAGCGCAATACAGCAACTGGCGGATAATCCACAACCAAGATTAATCATTGCAGACTACCATTTAGAAGATGATAAAAATGGTGTCGATTTAGTACAATATTTATTGGCGAACCACAGTGAAATGACCAATAAGCAAACCACATGTGTTATTTGCTCCGCAGATCCCTCAGAAACGGTTCGACAACATACGAGCAGTGCTCAATTTAGTTTTGTACGTAAACCGCTCAAGGCAATTGCCTTGAAACGGATCATTAAACAACTGACACCATAATAACGAGTACATTTTTAGACGCTGCTTGTTGTAGACATCGCTTAGACAAAAAGGCCTCACGTTGCGGCATTTTATTTAACGGTTTTCAATCTAAATCAGAATATTAAGCATTTATCTGCCGATTTTCAGTTGAAGTGATCATTAATTGTTGAAACACCAGCCCTGCCTGAGTGCGATTGTACACTTCAAGCTTTAGCAAAATAGCTGAAACATGCTTTTTAACGGTGGTTTCTTTAATGTTTAAGTCGTAGGCAATTTGCTTATTTAAGCGGCCATTTGCAATATTGGCTAGCACTGTGTATTGCTGGGGGGTCAACTGAGCTAATTGTTTTGCCAGACGTTGATGCTCAGCGGCTGTATGTTGATCGGCGCTGATATTAGTGTGTTCGGGTAACCAAATCCCCCCTTCAAGCACGGTTTCAATGGCGGTCGATATTTGGGTTAAATTAGCAGATTTAGGAATAAATGCACTGGCGCCAAAATTGATCGCCTTGCGAATAATTTCGGGTTGATCGTCAGAAGACACCATAATAACGACAATATCTGGGAAGTGATTTTGTAATAAGGTTAATCCTGTAAAACCATCGTTTCCAGGCATATGCAAATCAATAAAGATAATCTCTATATCTGAATGTTGCTCCACGATGGAGATTAACTCTGGAAAATTTTCAGCCTCTAACACTTCAGCATCATTGAAATTTTTAAGTACAGCTTGGGTTAAAGCGGCACGAAATAGCGGGTGATCATCTGCAATTGCCACTTTTATCTGAGACATCGTCGGCTCCTAAAAAATTGCGCTGGTGTTGTTTATTATTTATTGATTATTGATTATTGATTATTATTTATTGATCGTCCAACACACGCAGACTTCATCATCTATAAAAAGAATAACCGGTTCTATAGTGAGCCGGCTATTCTTTAATAGGCAATTGACTCATTAACGCTTAGAACATATAGCCAACCGTTAACGAAATCGTCTCCGGATCGCCATAATAACCAATTAAGGTGTTATCGCCGCCAAGTCCTGGCGTAAAGTCTCCGTTGCCGGTTGGCGTGACAAAAGCGTAGTTACCAACCAAATACTCTTCATCAGTGACGTTTTTCCAATGCAGACCGGCATTCCAATGGCCGTCATTGCTATACCAATTCACCCCAAAATTCAGCAATCCGTATCCATCTTGGCTCAATAGGTTATCCACGACCGCTAAGTCATAGTCACTGCGGTAATAGTAATTACCATTAATGATAAAACTACCCACGCCGGCTTCAATACTATAACTAAAACCAAGGTTTGCTGTGGTATCTGGGGTGTTGGTAATAGTGTAAGTATCACTTATATCAATTTTAGTACCAAATTCATCATAAGAAATCACTTCATCAAACGTGGCGTCAATTAAGCCAAGATTTGCGAATAAATTAAGTGAATCTGTTGCAGCATATTCAACTTCAAGCTCTAGTCCACTGGCTGTAGACTTACCAATGTTGCCTAAACGCTGATTGAGGTCTGAAGCATCATCACCGGGTAATACAGTCACAAATTGTCTGTCTTTATGGTTGAGATAAAATACGGTTGCATTAACACGAAGATTATCATTCCACTCACTCTTGATACCAATTTCATAGGAATCGACCGTTTCAGGGTCTACAGCAGGTTCAGCTCCGGTTGCCCTAGGGTTGAAGGTGCCCGACTTGAATCCTTGTGAGTAACTGGTAAACAGCATCATGTCATCGTTAACTTGATATTCCAGACCCACACGTGGGTTGAATTTAGACCATGTTTCTTCGTCATCAAGCACTTTAGGTATTTGAGATTCAATTAACGCTTCATCGCGCACAAACCCTGGATACCAACCAGTTTGAGGATAAATGCTGTCGAATATCACCCCGTTATAAACCGTGGCTTCTTTAGTCTCACGGGTATAACGGCCACCTAATGTCATTGATAATTGTTCAGTGAAATCATATGAGCCTTGCACATAAGCGGCATAGCTTTCACTATTGTTACAACCACTCACTTCACGCGTTAACCCTCCAAACGCTTTAAAGGCTTCTTCTAAAATAGCATCGAAAACACCACAAGAATCACCGTCAAAATAGTAAATTCCTGAGACGACATTGAGATTGTCACCAACATAGTTTGCTTGGAACTCTTGGCTAAACTGCTCATCTTCATAAATGGCGGGGACGTCAAAAATACGTAGGCTGGTATTATCAAAATCGATGTTTGTTGGCGAATAACCTTCACGTTTGGCTGTGACTGACTTTACGCTCCAATTCTCATTGAGGTTATACTCAATGGTTGCTCCCCAGCCTTCTGTTTCCACCTTATTCCAGGTAGGTAAACTGGTATAAGAGTCATATTTACTGTCAGGCACTGGGGCATCGGTTAATAAACTAGGCAGCAGGCGATAACCACCTTTTGAATTTGATTCATCTTGGGTTTTATCATAGGTAAAGCGCATAAACAGGTCATCGGTAGGCGTATATTCAACGCTTAAGCGACCCGCTATGACGTCCTTGTTATAGTTTTCAGTATCTTGGCCCTCTAATGCTGAGGTTTTAAATTCACCAAAACCATCTCGATTTAAGCTGGCAAAGGCGAAACCAACATAGAGCTTGTCATCAACAATGGGGAATTGTCCTGCGACTTTAACATCCTTTTGACCAAAGCTACCTGCAGTACCTTTAAGGCTCAATTCTCCGTCACCGGTCATTTTCTTTGTGACGTATTTAATTGCACCACCGATAGTGTTTTTGCCGTATAACGTGCCTTGTGGCCCACGAAGCACCTCAATACGCTCCACATCAAGAATGTCTAGCACTGCACCTTGCGGACGAGCAATATAGATATCATCAATGTATATACCGACACCAGGCTCATAGCCCCAAAGTGGATCTTCTTGACCTACGCCACGAATAAAAGCGGTAAGCGTAGAATTAGTGCCTCGGCTAGATTGTAATGTGGTATTGGGAGAAAACTGCTGAATTTCAGTCATTACGCTGATGCCGTTTTCTGCCAGTTCTCTTTCACTGACAGAGGTCACTGCAACAGGAACATTTTGTAAACTTTCAACCGTTTTACGAGCAGTCACTTCAATGCGCTCTAAAACAGCTTGCTTGTCGCCGCTGTTATTTTCTTCATCAGCAGCAACGGCATACTGTGCAGTTAATACCGACGAAATGGCTAACGCAATACAACTCATTTTAATAGTATTCTGTTTCATACAGATCCCCGTGGTAATATTTATTATTAATGGTTTTGTTTACTACTCGTGTTGGTTTACTACTAACTGTTCACATATTGACTGTATAGCATTTTCAACAGCATTGAATCGGTACTATAGTAGTATGTGTTTTGGTCTATAAATTCTAAAAATATTAAGCTAATACATATTAAAAACATAAAGTTATCAAGATACCTTAATTAAACTCCCCAAAGCTTAATGATCTCAGTAACGCTACTTATTGGCGCTCTGAGTAGAAAGTCACTCTCTTCTCCACCATGTTTAATATCTGGATTGACAGCAATTCCGTGTCCGAAATCTTTGATGGTGATAAGTTCTATTAACGCCTTATTTTGAGCATTTTCCCACCGAGAAATACTGTAGCCAGATTCATTTGTGACAGTTGGGTTAGTGTCAGATTGAGTCAATATTTGCCACTGAAAAGCTAACATTTGCGCATTATTAGCGTTGACGACATTGTCCCTGTCTCCAGTCCAAATGCTTAATGAAGGCCAGCGAGTTTGCAGAGGATGTATTGTTTTAGCAAATTGAGCTAATTCCTCAACCGATTGTGACGGACCTTTTTTCATACAAGATATCGCTTTGATAAGATTATCGGCACAAGGATATGGCAACCCAGCAATAACAGCGCCGCCTTGAAATAAGTCTGGATAATTGACGAGTGCCGCACTAGCCATAGCGCCGCCAGCAGACAGTCCGATCACATATACGTGCTTTGTACCTAATTTCTCTTGAGTAGCCAGAATCATATTTTTTATTGACAGCATTTCGCCACTATCAAGCTGTGTATCTTGACTCGCAAACCAGTTAAAACAACGTTTCACATTATTTTGATAACTTTGTTGTGGAACTAAAACCGCAAAATTATTTTCCAATGCTAAAGAGGTCAATCCACTTTTATTAGCCAGTTCCACGCCATCTTGAATACAGCCATGAAGTAAGACAATCAAAGAAGCATTACCAGTACGCGGAACATTTAAGTTTTCACTAACCGGGAGATAAAAGCTTGTTAGGGCTCCTGGGTTATCTCCAAAACTTGTTAGCGGGACATAGGGCATCTCAGCGGCTTGAACAGGTAGCATCCAAAAGGTCCAACACAGGGCAAGAAGCTGCATAGTTAGACCATATTTTTTATTTCTCATTTCAGCAGTTTCCAAATTTGTCATAATCATAACTTGCTGAATTTTACTGCAAACTGCAATGGCACTTTAGATCCACATAGGAGAAAGATTATATTGGAATGACTCTAAACGGTGTGGTCGGGATAATACGAGTGGAATGGGAAAAGAGGTTTAGAAAACGGGTATATTAGAAACGACAAAGGCCTAGCATTTCTGCTAGGCCTTCTAAATTTGGCAGGGGTGGCAAGACTCGAACTCGCAACCATCGGTTTTGGAGTGATGTGTTAATAATAATAGAATCAATTACATTACTTAAAATTGTAGAAATAAACAGGCTCGCTTTGAGGTTGTAGGTTATTGATTTTAATAGATGGACTTTGATTTATTCTACGGCTTTATTCGTTGAATAATCAATTTGTTGAATAGCATCTAGCTATAAAATTTTGATGGCCGGTGGCAACGTATCGACTTTGAACCCTTAGGTGTTTATGAAAACACACCAAAGGCATATTCAATCAAATAGCTAACTCTAAACCTCTATCTCTACAAACGGCAAATCGGGTGCTGTCCCTAGCACCCTGCCGTCTTGTACGTAGATGTGATCGCCAATACTGCCAGAGCCTATGACTCGCTGAGTATGGTTGCTGGCGGTGCTAGCGGTGACAGTTCCGTCAGTGTTTACTGTATTAATGGTCATTATTAACCGTGGTTGGGCTAATGATTGTTGTAACTGCTTTAACATTGCCGGTCCTTAGATTATCAATTCACTTACGCTACGTGGCGGATCACGGTAATCGATTGGCTAATATCAATGTCGCCATTATCGCTGATAGATGCCGATATTGATGCCGAGTCACATATTCCTTTATACACTTCTGCTCCCTCACGAACGCCAATCAACATACCAGGTGTTACTGGCGGTAAGTCAGCCATAATCGGTAAGCTCATATTGATATTAAGCTTGTTGCCCGTGTCGGCCAGTGCATTGGTACCGGCTATTCTGGCGGCTTGATTATCAACAATTAGCTGAGCGCTGATGTCATCGGTGGCGATATTACCTGCAGTACCAGCGCGTTTTACTTTTGCGCTAATGCCCTGCTGCTCACCACGAAGCCAAACCACATTGCACTCGGTACCGATTTCTTTTGACTCGCTGTAACTGGTGATCACCGCATCGTGCACGGTTAAGTCTGGTGTTACACCATCCATTAACCACGGCACGGTTGGCCAACGTGGGACCACGGTTAATGCTTTGGTTTCATCATTCGATAGCAGCATGCAACCCAATTGGGCAACGGCTTCTTGCACTGCATCGATGGGTGATTTATTGCCAACGCTAAACGCGCCTGCAGGTACGTTAAAATCAACGATGCCATTAAGGGCAATTGTCCAACCAGTAAATTGCAGCATGTCAGTGAGTAAACCCGCAAAGCTGCGTGATGTTGCATTGGTATAACTTATCGGCAATACGTATGGCGTAGCTAGTTCGGCGCTGCGGCTGCGGCCCGTGCCACGGTATGTTTCATTGCCAAACACTTTACTGACACTTAACTGTTCAACCAAGCAATAAAACTCATAACCGTTAATGCCGATTTTGAGTAATTGGTTTTCAGCGCGGCTGGCATCGATGCGGCTTGAAAAATCAATACTCACTGAACTGGCCCATTGGCCACGGCTGCGGCTGATATTAATATTACTGATCACAATCGGTACGTCATCAGACACACGCACACACGTAATAGTTGGCTGCATTAAATAATACCTGCGCAGTTGTGGTTCAATGGGGGTTTCAAAGTCAAGGCTGGGTAGGCTTGGGTTGGCATCGATTAGCCCGCCGCCATCGTCAAAATAACAATACTCTGATGATGGCGTAAAACGGATCACTATTTGACTCTCTTTTTGAGTCAATGACTCATCAAAACGGATAGTGATTAATCCCGCCTGAGGTGGTCGATAATCGGTTGAACAAATCCAGCGCGGGGCATGTGGCCCCCACCCTGTTTGATACTGTGCATCACAGACGAGGCCGCTGTAACGAAATACATGCTCAATATTATGTTGGTTACCATCTTGCCATACAACACTCGAAAGCAGTTGTAACGCCGGCATATTCAACCAAGGGATAATGTTGTTTAACTGATGCTCGTTAGGTGCTTGCCATACGATCATAGTGTTCATTTGATGAATATAAGGCTGTGACCATTTTACCGTGATGTTGTTGCTAACTTTGGTTTTTAGCGCCCAAAATGGGCTGTAATTAATCTCTAATCCATTGAACGACATCCAATGCAATTGGCGGCTTTGTTCAATAACATCAGGTGTAGACCAAACAAAATCAACGGCAATAGCGATTTTTTCTGCATGTTCAGTTAATACCAGTTTGCGCTCGATATCTTTTACCTGACTCCAACGAATACCACACTCAATACCAATAGAGTTATCAATAGGTAATGGTGGTTCTACATCACCACCAAATCTAAGTCTTATTGGTGATGTACTGTTAATCCACGGCGCATCAAACCTTAAAACTAAACCAGTATCTATAAACTTGAGGTCAATAGGTGATGTTCTGTTAAGCCAAAGTTTATCAAACTTTAAAACTAAACCAGTATCTATAAACTTGAGATCAATAGGTGATGCTCTGTTAAGCCAAAGTTTATCAAATCGCATATTACTGACTCATATTTACAGTATTAGCATCAACTAACTCAGCCATTATACCGTCTTTAAATTTAGCATCATACACACCACCATCATCAAGTATACCAACTAAAAGTTTGTTTGATGTAGTGTATGACAGAGGTACTAGTGTTTTACTTATACCTGACGGGGGTCTAATGGTGTGAAGTAAACTCTGACCTGTACTACGATTAAGTATCATAATTCTTTCAGCGGCTATATCCATATCCACAGTAATCAACCCCATTGGTCTAGGTACAGTTGAGTCAACTTTAATCAGCAATAATTTGACCATCAGTACCACTCCGTAATATTAATCCAAGTGGAATTAAAATACCCGCGTAATAACATATAATCTTGACCATTCCAATTTTTGATAGTAGGCCATTGTTCATCACCGTAACCACAAAAACAGATATTGTATAATCCCGCTATAGTACCCCTAATGAAAGGATTTTTATTACTAAGACTACATTTTATACCGTCTATATCGGTGAGGGCTGGTGACGTAGTTCTCACGACTACGGGTATTAATACTGGTATTACACCTGTTAATTCGAGTGTGTCATTTGAATTTGTAAGACCTACCGATATTCCGTAATCTATTACGTGTGAGTTTTGTTTAGTATTACCATCAACGCCATACATAGAGGAACACGCATTGACTCCCTGATATGCCAAAGAGTGTGAATAGTTTGCAGCAGTTATGTCAGTGCGTGTATTATTAGCAAAAATGTTAAATCTAGTTATATCATTGATATAATTACTATCTAAATCGCCTATGATGTAGCTAACCTCATTATATGACGGTGATAGATAATTTAAATTATGACCGTCATATCGTGGTATAGCACAATATGAAATTGATGTACCCACAATCACCCACTCACTAGCTGAAGATAAGTTATAATGATTGAATAGGTTACTAGGGTGACTGAACACATCTAGTGCTGACATAGCTGAACCAGTTCTAAGATGGACTTGAGTATTTGGGTTGTTAGTTCCGTTTTCTGACCAATACTGAACAAACCCCCCACTACCCTCAGTGGTTGAGTTTCTAAAGGCTATTTTACTGGTCGCAACATCTTCAAAAGCAATCGACCAACCTAATGGTGCTTTTGTACCATATCCGTTAACCAAACATGCTTTTAGTACAGCTATAACCTCACTTGGCGTTGGACTAGCACTCATTTGTGGTGCGCCTACATCATCCCAACGATAAACTGTTACTGGTAATCCCATGATTTTTATTCCTTAAAGTTATTAATTATGATTCGTTACCACGGAACGCCAACACAGGGCGATCCTCATTAATTTCACTGTGACCGGCTTGCACTGAGCGCAGTAACATGACGGGTTTACTACTGGCATAAGTGGCAAAACGAATCGCCTCACCCGCTTGCCAGCCAGCACCAAATGCGCCTGTTCGAATAATAAAATACGGCGCGAGTGTTAGCGGATTGATTGGCCCAAAGTCGTTTAGCGTGTCACCTAATGCGATTTGACCAAGGCGTTTACCAACACATCTAAATGCAGTGGGGCTGGTGAATATCAATACCCATTCTTCATTGGTCGCGGTGTTATTCACCACTTCAATCGGAAAATCGACCACATTTAAATTGCCAGTTGCGCCATAGCCATCTTGATCCCAATTGTTTGACCATGCTGTCATGTCGCGAACCACGCCAACACGGGCTTGTAAATCACCAAGGTTTTGCACACTCGATACCGTTGAGCCAATGGGGTAAGTTTGGGTTAATGCTGATGCCAGCACTAACGCATTGGGTTTCACTTCGGTCACTAATACCGTTTCACCTATGCTGTCTGTCAGTAAAAATGGCGCAGTAAAGCCGCTAAAGTCACTGTTAATTGTCACCACACCCGTAGCTTTATCTACGCTGTAATACTGGTTGTCGAGTGACCATAGGCTTTTACTAGCCGCGTCGGTAATATCAACAAAACGGGCATTGACTCTGACGTTATAGGTTTGTGCCGCAGCAGGGTTGCTCACAATTTGGGTTTGGGTATGTTGCACTGAAATATTTTTCCACGGGGTAAAACAATTCACTACTCCATTATTTTTAATCCGCAGTGGATTTAAGCCATAAAGTTCAGGTGGTGGCGATAAGGTCACAGTTTCAGATATGTCATAGCGCAGCGTGGTTAAGTCAACGTTCTGCGTAAATGACAAACTGACATAACCATCGACAATCGTGCCGCTAATTCCGCTACCTGTAACGGTGCCGCTACCATCACTGCTGGCGCTGAGCAAGGTATTAGCTACCGTTGAAATGGTAAGGTAAAAAGTGTCTAAAATGGGTTCTGTCACACTGAGGGGAAATGATACCGTGTTATCACTAATGGCCTCGTCTTCAATAATGGCGTCATAACTGAGACTAAAATCACCACGGGCATCAATGTTTTTAGTAATAGCACCCGTGAGGTAATCAATGCTTGCTAATACATAGCCATTTGATTCACGCAGGTTACCGCCGGTTAATTCAATTAACTCGCTGATACCGTAATTAGCATCATTAAAGTTGGCAATAGCAAACACACTACCAACGACTAATTTTTTGGCACCTGGTAAAACATTAGCACTGTGGTAAACACTGTAACGTAATGATGAATACCAACTAATACCAAGGGTTTGCCCATCTCTAACATCGCGGCTATAAACAACACTTACCGTATTGCCAGTAATGCTGATATTTGCAGCCCACTCGTAAGCGCCAATCGCGGCAATATTTTGTAAACCATTGGCGGCAAAAAATGGATCATCGAGTAAATCATTGACTGTATATAAATAGGTGCTTTTGCCTGTTTCTGCAGGAACAGTAACCGACTTATAAATAAGGCCGCTGGCGACATCATTATCATCGCCAACGGTAATGCTATTGCCCGCACTGAGACTAATCGTTTTGACTTTAGGTAATAGCTCTGTTTGGGTTTCTGCAACCTCGATGACAGCGCTGCTAGACTCAGCCGTTAACTCACTAATACCATGATAAGTAATGCCATCATTTTCGCTGACATAGCGCAATTTAGTGCAACCCGTTTCACCGTTAATCACCACATCAAAATTGGGAGTATCAAACGGGATCGGCGGATTAAAGCTCACCACACCACCTTGACCACCATAAACGCTTTCTTGAATCTGGCAAAAGTGTTCAAAGCGTGGCCATCTAGCATCTTCATTGCCTTCATACTCTACTGAAATGACGATAACTTGGCCTTGGGCTAGACGTATCGTTTCGTAATAGTCTCGGCCATTGAACTGATAAATCGACTGCAGATAAGATCGCGGAAAGCTATCTTGTCCCGCTAATAAGCCAATTAAACGATTGCGGATTAACTGCCCTGCGACCACCGATGATTCAAGAATCTCAACCATATCCGTCATGCGATCAGCATCAGTTAATTTGTCTGTCTCAGCGAGTAATAAACTCACTAAATCATCCGTGGGTTTTTGACTGATAAACACATGGCCATCAAGTAAAACGGCGGTGTCAGCAGTGGCCAATGCGGGATAGCATTTAACAATATCTACCGCTGATTGCGAGTGGTCGATATCTGATATCGCTCGAAAGAGTTCATTGAGCTCACCCGATTGCACTTCAATTTTAGTGCGCTGACCGCCAGCATCGTCGCTAGTACCGAGCAGCTCGGGTTTAAATATTTTTAAATCATTGCGGGAAATGGTCATGGGCCACCTGTACTGAGTGAATTAAAGCGTAATAAATCGTAAAACCACATTCGTTAGTAGCGGGTATGCGCCTAGTTCGTCGTTAACATCATCGGCGGTGATCACGTTACTTTGGGTGTTATCCCACATCACATTAATGTCGGTGCCGTCGTGGTTAATCGTAAACTCGGTTAGGGTGGTAGCCGCATGGGCTTGCAGCTGCTCAAACTCACTGCGCTGCATCCAACCTGCTTTACTGCCAAGCTCCAACGTAATACCTGCAGGGATAACGGTTTGCTGAATATGCGGGGCACCGTTAAGTGCCCGCTTCATATTGGCCGCGACTCGCTGAGTATTATTGCGATTCAGCCACAGCAAGGGCTCGGTCAACACAATAGTGTCGATAGTGGTGTTAAACATAAAACCTCTGTTGTAGCTTTATTTAGTAGTTAACCGCCAACCGACTGCAAACGCTTAATTTCAGCAACTAATTCATTCACCAAACTGCGCTTTGCTTGAGTGTCAAACATGCGATTACCCACCTGCAGCTGCAATATCACAGTGTCGCCACTGCTCGGTGTCGTAGAGGTGTTAGTCGGTTGAGTTTGGGTAACGGTAGTTTGCACGGTATTTTTGGTAGCAGCTTGCTGCTTAACGTTGGCAGTGTCGGTAATGGCCCGCTGTTCGTCGGCCTGCTGCTGGGCTTTAATTTCGGCAGTACGATAGGCATAAACCTTGTTTAAGGTTTTTTCAGCTTCACGTAACTGGGTAATTAAGGCCTTGTCACCAGTGCTTTCCGCTTTGGCTAGCTGAGCTTTAATGTCGGCTAGTTCTTGCTGATAACGGCGCTTTTCAATTTCATCCTGGCGGCCAAGGTAGCCGTCTAGTTCATCTTGCAGTGTATCGAGTGTCGATTGGGCACTATCGCGCAACGAGTCCATGCTTGATTTAGCCGAATCAATAGCAGAACGCAGCACACCCAAGTCTTGATCATTCATCAAGTTCATTGAGTTAGCCGCACGTTCGGCGCTATTGACTAGGCCCGCATTGCCACTTTCAGCAGCATTAAGCGCATCAACCATTTTAAGCAGTTCAATACGCTGATTATAATATGCAGCTTGGGCCTGTTTGCCGGCTATTTCGGCCTTACGAGCAAAATTACTAATGCCAGTAAAATCGATAGACCTCGCTTGAACATCAAGCAAATCACCTATTTCACCGGTCAAGTTTTTATAAACCTGAATGGTTTTTTCTAACTCACTGCTTGAGTCAGTCACCAACCTTTGGCCATACAGTATCGATTTAAAGTAAGCGACGGCACCGGTACTGAGTTCAGCAACTTGGTCGGTTATTCCTCGCAAGTACGCAGTGAAAAACTCAGCCACACTCGACAGTGTTGAGCCCGCATCTTTGGCGCTTTTAACAATAATTCCAACGGTATTTTGAACGCTAACACCAATATTGACACTTGAGCTTTCAACTTCCTTTTCTGCTTGCTGACCACTTTCGCCAATAGTTGTTTGGGCTTGTTTCAGTTTTTGATATTGAGCAACTAACCCATCTATATTATCGCTTAATCCAAGGTTAGCGGCTTGCTGGCGAATACTAGCATCAACTTGTTTATCACCCGCAGCAGCAGCTTCAATCGCGGCCTCGGCATATTTTAAAAAGGCTTGCTCAGCCTCATGTGTTGAACCTGTGCCATTTTTAACAGCTTCCCTTACTTCTTCATAGGTTTTCTTGGCTTTGGAAGCTAAGTCTTGAAGCGACTTAAGAGTAGTAATGTTTGCTGAAGCCATAGCAGCTTCATAGCTATTAACTGCCTTGGTTTGATCATCTGTTGATTCCGCTAATTTATCTTGTGCTTTTGCTAAAGCTTCAGCCGTAGCTTTTGCCTTAATTTGTGCTTTTTCATAATCTTCTATTGATGCCTCTCCTGCAATAAAAGCATCACGAACCTTAGCTAATTCATCCTGCGCAAGTTTATTTTGTTCAACTCGCAAATCATTCGTCGATTGCGCCAAGGCCAGCTGCGCTTCAGAAAGGCTAAAGTGGGCTTTTTCACTTTCTCCTTGTGCTGAAGTCAAAACATTGATTGCATTCTCAAGCCCTAACTGTGCTTTTTCTAATTCTGCTGCTGAAGCTGTGCCAGATTTCTTAAGGGCAGTGTAGTATTCTTCCGCAGCCTTAACCCTTGCCCCCCAAGCAATGACAACCGCCTTAGCGGTATCAGTTTCCTTTTCAGCTTGCGCTATAATTTTTTGACGGGTATCAATTTCTTTTTCTATTGCTGTTTTAACTTTTTCAGCATTATCTACTTGGGTTTTAGTTGTATTGTCTGAATCATCCCTAATATCTAAACCCATCTGCTTAAGCGCAGCGGCAACATCTTTTGAGTCTTGCTCAACTTGCGCAACGTATCCCTTAGATATAGCCAACAATGCATCTGATGCAGCTTTAAATGCATCAGAGAAAGAGTTATCACCAAATACGCTTAGTAACTTGTACCAGCCAAAAGCTATACCAGATAGCACTCCTGATATAGTCGCGCCAAAAGTGGCAACAACCGACGTGAAGGTGTTAAAAACAATACGAACACTGCCAGCGACAATGTTTAACCCCGCGGTAAAGGCTGTAATGTTTTCCATGACATCTTTTAGACTTTGGCCGCCATCTTTGACCATTGAAGTGAAAAAATCACTAATGTCTTGAGCAGCTTGCTTGATTTTCCCGCTTTGGTTCAACTCATCAAACGTCGCGTTAATGTCTTTAAGTAAATCAATCGCTACCTGGTACGCACCAGAATCGGCAATAATTTGCTTAAACTCGGTCCACTTGTTTGAGATTAAATTAATCTGACCGCCCAACAGGTCTAAGCTTTTTGATGCTTGGCCGTTGGCTTGCTTGCCCATTTCGTCAAACAGTTGCTTCATGACGTCGCGACCCAACTCGCCTGCTGCGCTCATTTTTTGCAACTGCGTAACGTTTTTACCGGTGACTTTTTCAAGCAAGTCCCACACGGGTACACCGCGCTCAACCAGCTGTAATATTTCCTCACCTTGCAGTTTCTGCTTAGCCCATGCTTGACCAACCGCTAAAATAATACCTTCTAATTTTTCTTGGCTGCCACCTAAACGAGCATTGTAATCAACCATCGACTGCAATGATCCATTCATGGGATCAATGCCAAAGGTTTTTAAGGATGCAAAAGCTTGCTTAGCCGAATCTAAACGGGTGCCCGTGTTATTGGCAAAATCTTTAATCCATGCGGTGGCTTGTTCACCACTGGCAATGCTGCCCATCATGGCGCTCATTTGCACACCAAAGGCTTTGGCTTCATCCCCTGCAGTCAATATCGACTTTAGGCTTTCCCAAAGTTTATCAACACCAATATAGGCACCCGCCATAGCCACCAATGACGCAGTCGCATTTTTAACGCTACCACCAAAATCACTGGCGTCTTTTTTAGACTCTACTAATAATTTATTATGACGTTCAAGCTTAGTATTCACACCACCTAATGACGCCTCGGCAGCGGCTTGTTGCTGTTTTAAATCCTTGGTTGCATCAGCTAGATTGTCCATGCTGATGCCAGCACTTTTTAAACTAGTGGTATTTTTATCTAACTCAACTTTGTTTTTATTTAAGCCTCTAGCCAACTGATTTAACTCAGTGCGGGCGGTTTTTACATTTAGGGTATATTCCGCTTTGGTACGGCTGGCCGTATCGGTGGCGGTGCTAGCTTCAAGTAATTCACGACGCTGCGCATCTAATGCTGTGGCTAATTCATTGGCACTGTTTTTAGCGCTAGTTTGCTCGTTACCTAATTGTTGTAAATCGGTAGTGGCTTTATTGAGGGCAGAGGCTTGTTCTTTGCTGGCGGTAGCGCCTTGCTGCTGCTCGGCACTAAGCTTTTCAACTTCAACCCGGGCTTGCTGTAATTCGGTTTCATATTTAACCAATGCCGCTTGGGCTTGGTTATATTCTTGTTCAAGCTGATTAGTTGCGGCCTCAGATTGTTTCTGCGCTGCTTCAAACTGTTTAAATTCTTTAGTCGCGGCCTTTTGCTCGCTGACTAACTTGTCCAGTGCAACCGAATTATCCTTATACGCCTTTTCACCTTTGCTAATTGATGCGGTTAAATCATCAATTGAGTTGGCGGCACCTTGTAAATCTTCCAGCTCTTTTAGGCGATCGGTTAATACTTCACTTTGTGCCGCTAACTCGGTGACTGCCTTTTCAGACTTCTTAGCTTCGCTGGAAAATAAATCTTTGCCTTGGATGATCAGGTTAATGACTTGGTCTTTAAAGCTCATGGGCTTTCCTTATAACAAATTGCAGACATAAAAAAAGCCTGAGCAATTCAGGCTTTTAATCAATAATGTGGCGGGAAAGTTAACCATTAAGCATACTCCCCGAAAGCTTGGCCAAGCCTTTCATTGTGATGCGTACTTGGGTAGACACTTTGCATAGGCCGCTGCTGTGTTCAACTTCGGTAACTTTATGCTCAACTAATGCTTGTTGTATTTTGTCTTGGTAACCTAGCCAGCTAGAGCCTTGGCGGCGGTAAATCCACTTTTTACATTGCAGCAATAAAAATAAATCTTTAGGCCGTACCTGTAATTGCTTAGCCGCATCGGTAATGCACAAACTACCATCGGCCTTGGCAAGGCGATCTAACGCATCCGCTTTGGGTTGCGATACTTTTAACTTATCTTCAAGCTCAATCATCTTTTCAGAATACCCTAACAACAAACCACGCATAACGGTGGGGTCGCGTAGGGCTTCCATTGGGTCAATATGTTGCTGGCGTTGATTAAGACGGTCTCTCATATCAAAAAACGCTTTCACTAAATTCTTTTTAAACTCTTTCACCACACCGATATTGCGCATAAAGCTAATTAACAATGTGGCTTGCTGCTCGTTGAGCATAGCAATTTCACGATTCTGACTCCCTCCAACCGTGTCAAAGGGTCGCATTTCAAATGCGAGTGACCCAAACTCCTGTAAATCATCAATATTTTTGCGAATTAGTTGAATCACGGTTTTATGGGTGTTACCCACACCCTCAGCAATGGCTAGCGATGTAGTAACAGGTACACCGCTTTGGCAGATTACAATGTTACCCGCTAATTCTGGTTGCATTGTTTTTGTACTATTTGCTATAATTTGCATTGTAAATCCTTTGATTGATGGTTTGCATTGTAATACCTTTCATTGTTTACGATTTGTGTTAATGCTTAAGCCTCGACTGTCTCCGCAGTTGGGGCTTTGTTTTATGTCCTTCCTTATTATTCCTTTTTTATACCCATCCTTAAGGCAGCAAAAAGCCGTGAGCGAGGTTTCTCGTTCACGCGGTAATGGGTAAGTAAAATGGGTTAAAGCGTTAGCTCACTTTTGAGCCAACGTGAAAAATCAATGAGTTAATCGTTTTCAACTCAGTTAAGTGATAACAAATTGACAAATGCGCCTAAGTGGGGCGATACTAATTGGGCATTGGCAAAATCCAATGCCGGGATTAGCCTCTCGCAATTCACAGGCGCAATTGTCGCCAGCCTTTATAGCTGGCTTTTTATTGCGTGATTCAGCGCACCACTACTATGGTGAGCTGGATGGGAGCACTTCGGTGCGCCGCTTCCTGTGAGCGGTAAGGCTAATCCTGTTCAGCTCATCACCCAAGTTTAGCCTTCTTGGTTGATGAGAACTCACGATCACAGGAGTGTCACCCAATGAACTTACAACAGTCTAAAAATTACCCTGCACAACTGGTTTTTATTAATGGCCAACAAACCATTACCAATTCACTTATCGTCGCTGATTATTTTGGCAAATTACATCACCATGTTTTACGCAAAATAGAGACTATTTTAAAAGATGCACCACACGATTTCACGTCCAACCATTTTTGGTGTAACGTGCAGAATCAAAAGGTTGGAGCTACAACACGCGATTTAAAGTGTTACCACATGACCAAAGACGGCTTTATGTTTTTAGTGATGGGCTTTACCGGTGCTAAAGCAGCACAATTAAAAATAAACTTTATTAATGCCTTTAACGAAGCCCAAGCCAAACTCAGCCGCACAACCCACCCTTTTGAGCGTCAGCGCATGATGTTTACATGGGAAGCGGGCAGAATTGTTAGCTCGCAACCAATACATGACGACCAGTTTGTGACTAGCCGCGATAAATTAGTGCAGTACATTCGCGAACCGCGCTTTTTAAGCTTGGCGCAGTTGCTAGAAATTAGTGAAGCTGCAAACCAGCAAATTGCTGCGGGTGTGCGATTTGTAGAAAAACAAGCTAGATTGCGTTAGTTAATTGGTAGATTAAAAGGCCCACTATTATTTAGTGGGCTTTTTGGTTTTTACAACTTACGCTGCGCTACGCACAAAGAACTTAGACTTACCCGCGGCGACAATGCTTGAATCAGCCAGTACGCCGCCTTCGATGTCGAACGAACCGAAGTCGTCGCCAATTAAGTCTAGGCCCGATGTTGGCGTAGGTTTCCACTTATAAAACTTAAGCATCCACGGCTTGCCGGTTGAATCGTTAATACCGTCAATAACCACGCCCACGGTTTTGCCAGACTCGGTTAATGCCTGCAAAGCGTTACCCGCTTGGCTGGTGTAACTTACCGTTAACTCCTGTGCATCGGCAATGATGCCAGCAGATAACGCGCGAATACCTGCGGCACTGACCACATAATCTTCATCCAAAGTATAGGTAACATCACCAAGCGTATTTTTAACCACGGGTGCAATGCTGGTATCAATCATTTGAACCGTTTGGGCTAGTCCGTCTAATACTGCGGTGATAGCTTCATCCGCTACTGGCGCAGCCGTTAACACATCAATTTTACCGCGCATGGCCAAGGCTAAGTTTTCGTTGTTAAAGTCATAAAACGTAGCACTTAAATTAACCGATTTAATTAAGGTCACTTCATCGGCATAGCCGCCACCGCCACGGTAATTGGGTAGCGATTTTGTTTCTTGCTCAATAGCCAGCTTTACGCCGCTAACGTTGCCACAGTCGCGACCGTCAATATAGACAATTGCTGAACCGATGTAGCTTTCGGTTACGGTTTCGCTCATAGTTTTTCTCCAAAGGGTACGGTATGAACTAGGGTTAAAGTAATGACCGCAAGCGCATGTTTTTCATGGCTTTCGGGCATGATGTATTTACAGGCTTCGGCTTCTTTAAACGTAATAGCTTTGGGTAGCCATGACGGTTTTTCGGTATTACGTTCGTCTTTAAAGAAGGCGCTGCGTATGTCGCGCACTAAATTGATCAAGTCTGCAGTTGGGTTGGTTGATTTAGTCACATTAATACCGGCAACAACCTGTAAAGTTAGGTCGTCGCGGTATTGGTTAATGCCATTTTTGGCGCCGAACAAATCCAAGTAGGGCTGCAAGAAAATAAAGCTAGATTCTCTTGCTGCGCTTTGGGCATAAAAGCCTTCGCGCACTGTTGCACCGTCAACCTGTTTAAGTCGGTCTAGAATGATGTTAATCATGGGGTTCTCGATAAGATGAAAGGACTACTTAGCGTATTGGCCGTATTTTTTACGCAGATGGGCGATAATGGGTGGCTCTAAATCGTCACGCATATAGCCAAAGCTGCCTGCCACTGAAGGGCCGTATAACGCTTTTTGTGCTTTTAAGTCTCGCCAAGAGTTATCACCCTTTTTGCGACTAAACATAAGTTGATTGCCGTTGCGGCCAATGACGGTAAACGCACCACTAAACCACACCGGCTTATTGCGAATAACATTTATGCTAAAACCTGCAGCTACCCTAGCCGAACGCTTACCCACTTTGTAACGCGGGCTAGCAAAGCGGGTTAACGAAGAGGCGCGCATTCTTGCGCTAACAGATGCCGTTAGGGTTTTAGGGTTAATGCTGACACTAAAATGCTGATCAACGTATGATTTAGACTGAAAACCATACTTGTTAAAAATGGCATCAATAGCCTGTTTTTTACCAAACTTGGCAGCATCTTCAATCGCGCTAGCAATAGCAGGAGCTTGAGCAGCACGCATGCGTTTAAGCTCGCGATCAACGGCGTCAAAACCTGTGATTGTTAATGCCACAAATCCCCCTACAATTCCAAGTAAACAAAACTCACTGTTATCTCGTCGCGTTCGTTCAATTGAGTGATGCGGTATTGTTTACCGTTTAACTCAAACACATCATCAACATTTACCGCACCGTCTTGGCGCAAAAACTCTGCTAGCAAAATGGGGGCTTGAAGGTATTCATTACTGCGATCTATGTCGGTTGGCGGCAGGTGAACACTTCGGCTGTAAGCTGGGTTGCCATTAACAGGTATAAACTGGCAAGGCACTGCCAGCTTATTAAAGGCTCGCGCCAGCTTGCTGGCAAAGCGCGATTCAACGCTAGGCATTAATCTTTACCCAAACCGAATCGCTTGGGTTAACGGCAGCCGCCCATGCTTTACCCGCTAAGGTATTACCTGATGCAACACTAGTGATCATGCCGTCGGCTTTAAGATAAACCTGCGTACCCTGGCCAATATCATCGGCGGGCACTTTAGGCAGTTCATAAACGCCCGATGTTGCACCCACGCCCACTTCGTCAATTGCGAGAGCACCTAACGATACAGCAACCACTTTTCCTAATAACACTGGATCACCACTGGCTACAGCAGCCGTGGCGGTAAAGTCGATGGTATTACCATCTGCAATACAATTTTTCATTTGAATTTTTCCTAATGATTTAACACATAGACATTAAAAAGGCCGCTAACAGTAACGTTAAGCGGCCTTTCTAATTGAGTTGATAAAACTGTGCTGACTAAACACCCGTTGATTTAACCAATCCACGGTGATCAAGTGGAGCCACACCCGCATCAATACGCACTTTGGTTGCAACACCATCAATGGTGAAACCTTGTTGCTGCTCAATGTATGGCGTGTCGATACCGTCAAGATAAGCCACTTCAATCGTGTCGTTACCTTGGCCTGCGGCTAAGTAGTAAGCCTTGGCGCTATCTAATTTAAGACGAGACTCTGAAATCACTTCCGCAAAATCTTGCATTGGATTAGCAATACCTGCGTTGATATCAGCACCTTTTACTGAGCTTGATTTAATGATCTGAGTCAGCGTACGTTTAAGGTTAGGTGGACATAACACAAACTCAGGCATGATGTTTAATGCCCTTGGCGTTTTACCACCTGTGGTTTGGCTTTCCATCAGCTCAGCCAATACAGCTAAACTTTCAGCACTGGGTGCACCTGAACCTAAGTTTTTATGGCCAGAATGGAACAAGTTTTTCCCGTCTGCCATAAGCGGGTTGCCAGTTAAGATAGCAAACACTAAATCGCCAATGGTTGCTTTCGCTGCAGCACCCATTTTTTCAGGGATTGAAGTCAACACACTCATATCATCATTAATGATACATTGGCGGGTGATGCTGAATAGCTCACCATAGGTAGCCAGCGCAATGTCTGCACCATTGTCACCTAATGTAATGTACTTATATTCAGCACCTTCACGTACTTTTCGTAAGCTGCCAAACTCTTCCAAGCCCACACGTTTAGAGACTTTAAAGTCACTAAGCTGTCCTTTGCGGGTAAAGAGCTCAAAACTTTCTTGCGCGGCAGTCCAACCTTTTAATACCGATTTATTAGCCACATCTAACAAGATATTGCCAAAGTCACTTGAGCTATGAGTAAACGCTAATGCAACCATTTGCATTTGATTAAGCCCAGCCATGCCGATACCGCGATCACCCAAGGATGCTCGGGCTAACTCTTTCAAGTTATAACTGGTATAGCCGTTTGACGCTTCGGCTTTCTCATAACCAGCGCGCGCCATTAGGTGAGCGCGGATCGAGTCACCGACGATATTACCGTTACCAGAGTGGATAATTGTTCGATTGGGGATAGTCGCCGAAGGCGTGGTGTTTTCACCTAACTTAGCCAAAATCATGTCTTTGGCTTTATCGGCGTTAATACCAGCATCAGCAATACAGCTGTTTTTAATATCAGCAAACTGTGGAAACGCAGTAAACGCGGCATTAATGCCGTCGATACGTTCTTTATTCATTGCCGTGGCTGCGGCTTGAATATCAGCTTGCGACGCTGCAACAGGTACCGATGCAACTGGCGCTGGAATAATAGTGGCTGCTGGCGCAGGCGTATTAGTTGCACCAGGTACATTACCCTGCGGTGCAAACAGGTTTTTTAGAGCTTCAGGCATATTAGTAAAGTCCTTGAGTCTTTTTGAGTTAAGCGAAGCCGCCATTTGCAGCGGTTCAGTGAGGGTGTTGGCGAAACCTTTTTCAACCGCTTCGCGGCCAGTTAGCCATGTTTCATCAGCAAGCAGCGCATGAAGCACTTCATCTGACAAACCTGTTTTTTGTTGATAAGCCCCAACAAGGTTGCTTTCAACTTTGTCGAGTAGCTCGGCATATTTGCGCATGGCATCTGCGTCACCTAAGGTGCCGCCCCATGGTTTATGCACCATCATCATGGCGTTTTCGGGCATAATCACTTCATCAAAGGCCATGGCAATCACGCTGGCCATTGATGCGGCAAGGCCGTCAATATGGCAAACCTTGTGCGCGGGATGGCCTTTGATCATGTTGTAAATCGCCATCCCATCAAACACATCACCACCCGGTGAATGAATGCGAGCGGTTAAGGTGCCGATTTTGCCTAGCCCTTGTAAGTCGCGCGCAAACTGTTGAGCACTGATGCCCCAACCGCCAATTTCGTCATAAATCATCAACTCGGCATTGCCGTTTTGTGCTTTAAGCGAATACCAGCTTTTGTCTGGTTTATTGGTCGGTGTCATGGTCAAGCTCGCTGATGCGCTTGGCATTAGCATCATGGCGGCCACTGCTAGACTTAGTTTTGTCTTTTTCACTTGGGTTATCTCCGTTTTGTGGCTCTGGGTCGTTACCCGTAACCATGTCGTTTTCGCGGTTAAACTTCACCTCACGCTGACGTTGGCGTTTAACTTCGCTTGGGTTACGGCCACGGGCTCGCGCCCAGTCAGCCTCGGTGGCGGCATTACCGGCTATCATCATTTCCCAACCTTGGGATTCTTTACGCGGGTCAATCCACGGCATAGTAGGACCGTAATAAACCGCATCATATAAAGTGCGCATGTCTAAATCGGGCGGAAGTGTGAGCGGGTCTTGCTTATTCATTAGCTCCATTTGCAACCAGTTACGAAACACAGGGCGTGACCAACCAGCACAAAACCATTGCTGCATAATACGGTTTGACTCGTCTTGCTCTACTAGCTCTTGGCGTTGGCTTGAGTAATTACCACTATAATCACGGGCAATACTGGAATAACTGCCACGGGTACCCGCAGCGCAGGCTTTTAACTGGCCGTTCCGAAAATCAACCAAATGCACATTGGGCCGATTGGATTCAATCATGCCCACATCTTCACCCGGTGCGAGGTCGTCGAACGTCATGCCTGGTGCAATGTTAATTTCGCGGCTTTGGCTGTCGCTTTCGCCTTGGTCTGGGGTAAACATGCTGGCATCACCACGTTTAATGTAAAACGCTAACGCGGCAGCAATACGGGCGGCAACACGTTCCGATTCTTCATAGTCTTTAATGTCGCCAAGGCGGGTTAAAATGCCATGAAAAATACTGATCCCACGCAGCTGGTGCAAACGCTTAAACATGCCAAGGTGCAGCATGTTACTGGCGGGTACGGACTTAGTTTTAAAGCGAAAGCCGATTTGGTCAGCGGGGTGATCAAGCAGCACATGGTAATTAACCACCTGCCCCCAACCATTAACCTCAAACCCTTGGCTAACCCTTAACGACACATCGTTAAGTTCAAACGGAATATAATCAGGCTCTAACGCTTCAATGCTATATTGGGTGCCTTGCGGATTTGGGTGACCAAACTTGGCCAACTTGCCGCGCACTTGCTGGCCAAATACTTCACCGTCACGCAATGCGGTACGTAACACCAAACGCTCAAGCTCTGGCCGTGTGTAGCGCCCTGTTACATCAGGCTTGAGTGACCATGCAGCAAAACGGCGTTGAATATCATTGGCTAAATCATCCAGTATTTCACCGCTTATACTGCGGGGCTGTGGCTCAACCACAATGCCTTGCGCACCAATTACCCGTTCTTCCATGCGGTCTAAAATACCAATACTCAGGTCGTGGTTTTCATCTAACCATCGCGCTTGTTCGCGCAAGCTTTTACCTGCAGCAAATACCGCTTGGTTTGCCCCGCGCCCCTCTTTATTGGCTTTGTGGGTTCGGCTTGGGCTGGCGGCTTCATAACCTTTTAGGTTGCGATAACTCATTGCCGCAGCCTGTCGTTTTAGCGCCCAGCCAGGGGATAAATACGACAGTGCATCGTTAATAATGCTCATAGTGTTCCCTAGTTAAATCGGGCGAGAGTGGTGCCCCGTGGGCGGGTGTACATGCTTAAGGTACGCTGCCATTCAATGCGGCCTTTGCGAATAGCGTCTAAATCTTCACTGGTCATCATCTTGCCGTTAACGGTGACAGACTTACCCGCCAACACCTCTTTTTCGGCCTCGATATACAGCGCGACCATGTCTGTCGCAGTTTGCTTTGACATTACAGCCAGCCTCCTGATTTTGCCGAACCACCATTTAGCCAGTTATTGGCTTGGCTCTTTTTCGGTTTTTTAGGTTTGGGGGAATCATCGGTTGATGATGGGTTTTCGTCTTTATTTGTTATCACTTTACTGAGCGATTCGAGATTAATGCCAAAGCGATCAATCGCGATATACAGCGCAGCCATGGCATACACAAAACAGTCGAGTGCTTCGTTACGTCTGCCGCCGGCTTCCCAGCGATAAACAACCCGACCGTCGCGCCGTGTGGGTAATTTTCGTTCAGACGTTAACTGTTGCAGTTCGGCGTCATCACAAATGTTGTCGTTAAGTGGCAAATGAATGGCACCAGGTGTACGCGTATCAACACTGGGTTGAGTGCGCATCATCGCCATAATCAACTCTTTGGCGTTGTCGGTACCCACCTCGGTTAAATACACGCCTTTGTTACTTCGCTTACGGGGGAAATTGGCGATCGGCTTGCCGTACACATTGGCGCCTTTAATGGGCACTACGCGAAACAAGCCCAGCTTTTTACTCATTGAGTAAACGGTATCGGCGTAATGGCCGCCCGAATCCCAACACGTGTTGCCAATGTTGAGCACTATGCCGTCATTACGGGTATAAGATTGGTTTAAGCGCAGCGCCACTTTATCAAGCAGCACTTGGCTTGCAGGGTCGCCATACAAAATAAATCGGTCAATTAAGGCGCTTTCTTTGCCTGCGCCCCAGCCCCAAACACGGCCTTCATAGCGGTCGTCTTGGGTATCAACACCCGCGGTAACATACACAACCCAATCGGGCATATTGCCGTTGGGGTACATTTCACGCCTGCGGCCTAAGTCTTCCCATTCAATGCGTTCGCCGTTGTCGTTGTCCCACGGCTGGCCCAATTTGGTATTAACAAAGGTTTGTAGCTTTTCTTTGTCGCCTTTAGCTTTATAAAACTCGGTAACTAACTTGGCCCAACTGTTAAGGGTGTTATAGGCCGACCAGATATAAATCGAGATATTTTCGGGCGTTAAAAAGTCGTCGCCGTCTTTATCAAAAAACGAAATAAAGTCTGTGGTGTAAACGCCCGTTTTGTCGCATATCCATAACGCATTTGGGTGTTCTTCCATCTCGTGCAGTTGATTGTTTTCAATGCAGCAACCGCAGTGTTCACAAACGTAATAGGCTGTTTTGGGGTCGCTACCTTGCCACTTAATACCAAAGGGTTCAGTTTTACCGCCCCACTTTAAATGCTGTAATTCATCACAATGTGGGCACGGTAAGTTAAATCTAAATTGGTAGCCACTTTCACTACAGGCCTTTTCAATTTGGCAGGTACCCAATACTTTAGGCGTTGAGCCCCGTATCGATTTAGGAAACATCGACAACTCAACACGGGTATCACCTAACGATGTGGCGTTACCCTCATGTTCGATTGACTCATCAAAACCGGCTAACTCATCGTAAATAACATCATCGGTGGATATTTCACGGTAGTTTGCCGCAGCGGTACCACCACGCACCATTAAGGTTTTACCGTTGGTAAAAATTTTATCTTCTAACGTACTGTCTTTATGCTTGCGACCAATCCAAGGCGCTAGGGCTTTCCAAATCGGCATGTCACGTATGGCGGTTTCAACGTGCTTTTTCATAAACGTTTTGGCGGCACCGTCGCGCGGCTGGTATATCAACACGTTACGTTTTTTGTGTTCGATTTTATAACCCGCATTGGCCATCAGCATTTTGGTGTAACCCACACGCGCAGACTTCATAATGTTCAGCGTGGTAATTTGGTCGTTACCCATGGCGTTCAATATGCCGATTTGAAACGGTAAGCTTTCCCATTTACCTTCGGTGTATGACGATTCAGACGACATATAAAAATGCGTGTCGGCGTATTCACTACAGGTCAACATTGGTGGACGATAAAACGATTTAAGGCCAGCAGCGACAGCAGCTTTCAAATTGTTAATCTGTGCTTCTGATATATTCATCTAATAAATCCTCAATGCCGTTGGCCAGTTCAGCGGCGGTGTTTTGGCTTTTAATCACTTCAGCGCGAATAGCGTCTATGGTGCGTTCTGGCATGTCGGGGAATTTACGTTTTACCCGAATGTGAATTTGGTCCAGCACTGGCGATATTTGCGCGGCAATGCGACTCAGCACATATGAGCAAAACGTTACCTCAACCACTTCTTTGCCGTCTTTTTCGTTTTTAAGCTCTTGGCCGTAGGCTTGCGCTTTGATTAAGCGCCAACGTTCAAACTCAATATTGGGCTTGTCGTCATCTTCGCCGTCGGGCTTGGCTGATTTTCCGAGCAGATGCTTTTTGCGCTCATTAGCCACCCTGTTACCCACCACGTCGCTCATGGTGTACAAACACTCACGGCCTTTTTTACTGGTAATTGGCACATCCCATTTATCGAATGCCTGAGTACTAATACCCAAACTTTTGCACAGGTCGGTTTTATTCAGTAGCACTGGCTCGGCGTCGGGTGTTTGAATACGTGCCATTAGCTAGTCCTTGTGAATATCGTCTAACACATGGCTACATCGTTCTTGTTCAATATGCTGCAATTGTTTGGCGAGTAATTGTGCTTGCAACCTTTGTATGTGGCTTTCACCCTGTCTCTTACGGGCCTGATAAAACCAGTTAATAAACGCGGTAAACACAGCACACAACACGCCGACTAACACGCCAATATCCATATCGTTCACATAACTGCCTGCCGCGGTAAAAAACGAGGCGATGTAAGACAATAACGAGGTGAGTTTTGCGCTTAGGTCAGTCGTTATGCTCATATTGCTGCCGCCATTGTTGTAGGCGCAGCATGTTTGCATTACACATTGCTAGCGCGTTGGTTTGAGTAAGGGAATAATTCAGTAAATCCAGATTTGAGAACCCGCTAAAACGTGGGCTACCACAAAGCTCAAGCCAATCAGCGGGCGGTAACACATAAACCGTGTTGGTGTGTGTCACCACTTTCACAATCGGTTTGCTTGAGCAGCTGCACAGCATCATCAGGCAAATCAGTATTAGCCCATGTTTTAGTTGGCTCATGGTGTGATGTCCTTAGCTGATCAGCTCGTGCTAGTTTGTGGTTTAATGCCGATTCAAGCTCGGCCAGTTGCTTGCGGTGCGAGGTGTTTAGCTGGGTAATAATGCGGTGTTCACGTTCAAGTAATTTAATCCGTTCATCTTTGTTGTCGTTGCTGCTCAGTAACGCATCCACGTTAACTTGCGATTGCAGTAAGTCATTAGTTAACGATGCGTTCTTGGCTTTAAGTGAGTTTATTCCCAATGCGCCAAAGCCAATTAACGTGGCCAGAATAATGAAAATGCATAACAGCACTGTGGTTTTAAAATCGTTGAACATTACAAGTCCCTCAAACAATAACGCCGCTCATTTGAGCGGCGTACAATTAAACCAGGTAACTTTTTCTTTTTGGCGTAAACCCACCTTGGCAACTCATTACATGCGCCAACTCGGTCACCTGCCCACAACTTTTTGTGCAGCGTAGAAGCCCCAAAAGCCTCGGCCCCAACGTTGTAAATAAAACTTAAGTAAGCAATATGCTCACCCTCGCTTAGTGGCGGGGTGAGTTTAACCAATTCACGGTCAAAGGATTTAAGGCTAGTAGCCAGCATGTCTAGGCACTGTTCGTTAGTGAACACCATGCCCTGTTGAATGTTATGGCCGGTTTGGCCAAAGCAGGCCGTTTCAATACCTGCAGGGTCAACATAGGTGCGTAATACTTCACCTTCACCCGTGGCAACTAAAACACCGCCAGTAAGTAAGGCACCGGTTAAACCCAGCGCCAAGAGCCTTGTTTTAATATTCATGCAGCACCTTCTAAACCGATTAATGCAATGTCATGATCAATGCCCTCCTGGTAAACAATGTGTAATCCAAGCTTCTGCGCTAAAGCATGTTCAGCCCGTGCACCGTGAGACTGTTCCCAACCATCGAGCATGTAAATCATATCGGCACATATCAACATGGTTAAACCAATCTGCATGTATTCGGGTTCAGACAAACCCACCGGCAACACTGCGGGGTTAAGCACAATATGCGTTAACGACTTTTGCACTTGAGCAGCCAAGTTAAACGCATGGCGATTGCAATCAGGCAGACCAGACATAGGCCCAGCGATATACACCTTTTTACGGATCATGTGATCACCCAATAGCGTGCAAAAAAAATGGGCTCCAATACAGGAGCCCAACGGCGAGGATGTAACGAGAGAGGAAGCAAAGCAAGTTACGCAGCAATGTCTAGCTTACATAAATATACCCCTTTTAAAGGGGCGAAAACACGCCATATATGGCGTGTTTTACGCCACATATGGCGTGGTGCTTTTTATCTTTTTGTGATATGTGAAACCGACAATCTCAAGAATTACGATAAAAGTTATCAGTTAAGTGAGTTGCCATATATAAAAGTATATACAACAAACTATCTATCAACTTGTTCATGGACAAAAAGGTTAGTTCCTAAGCTTAAACGCTCTGAAATCACCTTATGCTAACTATAGTCAATTGAGATTAACGCCCGCATAAACGGACAAAAATTGTTGGTTATAATGTGAAGCGTAGCGGAACTTAACCAACTGTTTTTGTTCCGATTTAATGCACTTGTTATAACCACCGTTCATTTACAGCTAAATCTTTTTTTGAAAGAGCGACTATTTTTTCTAAGCACTGACGAGAGCTTTGACTAAAAGGGCCATAGATATCTCCTGGGTCAGTTATATTTTCATAATTAATGTTAAATTCAATAAAAGCTGTTAATGCTAACTCAGCATCATTTGAAAAAAGAAATGCGCCCATATCTCTATGCTTTCGTACTTCTCCCCGAGCAACTTTTAGTTCTTGACCAATACTTGCTGGCTCACGAGGAGATTGCTCCCAATTATTATTTCTTGTTTCATAAATAGCAGTCAAATCAGACAAGCTTTCTATTACCGTTTTATAAGCATTTACGCGCATTTCCCACCATTTTTCATGTTTATAACGACGCAACGCCATAAAAGCTCCAAACACACCAGAAATAACACCAACACTTCCAAGTTTGATTAACTCTGTTGCTAAATCCATATAGATGACCTTAGGGGGTTATAACAGCTTATTGAACGGCTCGACCAATAAAGTCGTCCGCTTAAGCTATTGATTAAATTCATGATACATTTCCTATATCTTTGAAGTAAAGCTATTTAATGACTCTTACACTCAAATAAAAAACATAAATTGCACGTTAAAAGTGCCAACATCAAACACAAGAAATAAAAATAATAATATCAACACATTAGAGCAAGACATTACAACGACTAAACGATTGGCTTAGCCATTATTTTTGCTAAGTCTTTAAAACGCATACGCTGTGCTTTAGGCAGTAAATAGCCGTGTGATCATAGGTTCTCGATGACATCATGTTAGCTTTATAAAATGGTTGAAGGGTTATCGTTAACTCACTTAACTGATAACTCATAAGTAAAATTGACAAATGCGCCTAAGTGGGGCGATACTAATTGGGCGTTGGCAAAATCCAATGCCGGGATTCGAACCCCGCTATTTATCTAGGCGCAATAGTCTCCAGCCTTTAGAGCTGGTTTTTTATTGCGTGACTCGGCGCACCACTACTATGGTGAGCTGGGTGAGGCAGCCATTTGGCTGGCCGCTCCTAGATGCGGTAGTTCGAACCTTGCTCAGCTCATCACCCAACGATTCGAACCGTTTGGTGATGAAAACTCACGATATCTAGGAGTGTCACCCATGAACTTACAACAGTCTAAAAATTACCCTGCACAACTCGTTTTTATTAACGGCCAACAAACCATTACCAATTCGCTTATCATTGCCGACTATTTTAGTAAACGTCATAGCCATGTTTTAGATAAAATCGAAGCGATAAAACGCGATGCACCAGAAGAATTTACGTCAACCAACTTTTCGGCTAACGTGCAAAATCAACAGGTTGGCACCAGTCAACGCGATTTAAAGTGTTACCACCTAACCAAAGACGGTTTTATGTTTTTAGTGATGGGGTTTACCGGTGCCAGAGCTGCCGAACTCAAGATAAATTTCATTAATGCCTTTAACGAAGCCCAAAAGCGACTTAGCCGCACTACACATCCGTTTGAGCGTCAGCGCATGTTATTTACATGGGAAGGCGGCAAAATAGTGAGTTCTCAACCGATAGATGATGACCAGTTTGTCACCAGCCGCGATAAATTAGTGCAGTACATGCGCGAACCCCGCTTTTTATCTCTCGAGCAATTGCTAGAAATCAGTGAAGCCGCAAACCAACAAATCGCGACATTAGCAAGACTGGCAGAGAAACAAGCCCGTTTACGATAAAAACCACCGTTAAACGCCCACAAAAATGGCTACATCAAGTAGCCATTTTTTGTTTGGTGCCAACTTTGCTTACGCCTTACTAAGCGGCGCGAAATAGTTGGCTAAAATGTACGAGGAACGAGTGCTAGCCAACTGTTTAGCGTCCGTTTGAGTAACATGTTAGCGAGTTACTCCACCTTTATAATTTCTACACTACCAACTTTTTTACCCTCGGCACTACCACCATGATGGTGATAAGTTCTCCGAAAGAAGAATTCAACTTCAGTATTTTTTGAAATGAGCACAAAGTCTATTTTTGCACGCTTCAAAGTAGTGATTGCTGTTTTAATTGCTTTATAAGGACAATCAAAAATTTGATCATCTTTTTGAAGGTTGCCACTTTGCCTTAAAATCCTTAGTAGGTATTTTCCATTTTCTTGTAAGGTTGATACTTCTTCAAGTTTATCTAAGTAAACCACATTATCGTCATTTGGATCATCAAGTTGTTTTTCTCGACTCGATGAAACAGCAAATGTAATCAATATCATGATTACACCAGCAATAATTGTGAATACTACTTCCACTTGATGTACTCCATGCTGAATTAACTCGCTAACGAGCCTGTAGAATTTCTATTTTAGAAAAAACAGCCTCAGAATTTATTAAAAATTAAGCCTCAAATTGCGTGGCTACGTGAAATATGAGGGAATATTCCACTATAAAGTGAGTTTTACGGGCTGTATGAACACAAAAATCACCCACGATTTTCTACTTTAGAGTAATTCTACAACCTCAACGCCTTACTAAGCGGATAAAAATGGTTGGCTATAATCGCGAAGCGATGGCCAACTGTTTTTATTCCGTTTAAGCAACTAGTTAAATGGCTTAGTTACCAGCTTCAGTTGTCTTTGTTGCTTCTGGTTTCTTAGTTGTTGGTGCAGGTGCTTTTGCCATTTTTGGCACTGAAGCTCCGTCAGTAGCGTAAACTTTTGTCATTTGTGGAATTGATTGGCCATTCGTAGCTAAACTTTTTTTATTGTCAGACATTTCATATACCTCTGAGGTTGTGTTTTTGTTATTAAAATTGGCAATAGAAAATATAATTACAGAAGAAAATGCAAATATAAAAACTACACCAGAAAGTAAATTGCTAATATCCGTGGCTTTCGAAAACCAATGCGGCTTATTGAAAACATCTTCTTGGTCTTCCAAGTAATACTGCTGGGCTAACTCTAGCTGTTTTTTTAATCCTTGGTTGCTAAACATAAACGATAATAATGTTGATATTATTGCTACACCAAAGAAAACCCAAGATAAATAAAGCCAACCGACATATATCGCTTCATTAATTGGAACTATTGTCTTTATAAAAGTTAAAGATATAGCAAGCCCCGCACTTGATAAAGATAATATAGCTTTATCAAACCCTTCGGAATTAGATAGCTCTCTTTTATAAAGCTCATCTTTAAATTCATCGTACATTTTTTGTCGCTCACGAGTCGACATTTGCACCTCTCTTGCCATTTAACGCCTTGCTAAGCGGCAATAAAATAGTTGGCTAAAATTAGCGAGGAACGAGCAAAAGCCAACTGTTTTTTGTCCGTTTGAGCAACTTGTTAGCAAGCTTTATCACTGAAACACTTTAATAAGTGTTATCTCTAATTCAGTTAGAGCCTGCGGTAATGTACTAATACATAAATGAATTTTGGGGTCATCGTCATCTAAATTCAGGCGACTGAACACTGACCGTAGGTTGGAGTGAGAGTCACTACATAGTTCATTGTAAACTGTATCGTAAAAGTCTTTTAAGCCTGCTAAATCAAACTTATTACCAATTTTAATTGGTTTAAATTGATCGCTAAGATCAGCCTTTTCTTTGGCAAGCTGAGCCTTGAACTCTATTAAATCATCAAGTTCAGCAGACTCTTTTAACCACTCTAAATGTTTGGGGTCTAGATTATCTAAGACCTTTATCCATTCTTTCAACCGATTTGATTGTAACCTGTAGCCGTAAGCACGATCCGAGGACAAATTGTGGAAATCAACAAAGGTTTCAGAAAATGTTCGATAGAGAATAGGAATGCCTGATAACTTTCCAGACTCACTAAGAGTAACTATTGCATCAGCTAGATCTAGCAAGCTGGAAGAATATGCCAGCAAAGTATGCTTGTACAAATTTTGTTTATGCAACGGGATCAACCTGTCCACGTCACCTCTAAGATTGATAATTCGTTCCGCCAGACTCACATTACCCCCTTGCTTGCTAACAGCTTATTGAACGGCTCGACCGATAAAGCCGACCGTTTAAGTTATTGATTAATATCATCCTACGTTTTCTATGTCTTTGAAGCAAAGCAATTTAATGACTCTTAGACTCAAATAAAAAACGTAAATCGCACGTTAAAAGTGTCAACATCAAATGTAAAAAAATAAACCAAACAATATCAATACATTAGTGCAACTCTATTTTTATCAACATAGTCCTTTAGACTACTTTTTGTTCACATATTCTTATTATGCCGTCAAAACTCATTATAACTGTATATAAAAACAGTATAGGTCGCGTAAAGGGGGAGGTGATGGCTGACACAAAATATTTAGCAGCAAACTAAAGCTATAGACACAAATATTTAGGCGATCAAAAGTTGCGGTTTAAGATGCTCAAAAGGTGAGTGGAATTGTGCATCATTAAATGTAGGGTAAAACACCATTAATTCATTCACTTAATAGGTTTATTTTTTGGGTGTAATTGATTGGCAGAGATCAAAGCGATAAAACAACAACGTAACCCCCTAAAATCCTCATATGTAGTGAAGCACTGCGCTTTCCCACCCCCGCAGTGCACCGAGCCGGAAGGACCCATTTATTTTTAACCCCAAATGATAATCGCTCTCACTTGAATTGAATCAGCCCAACACTTTGAATTATAGACATAAATCACTCAACTATTTCTATCTCTGCCCTTCTTAACCAATACAAATACGACTTCTTGCTATCGAATCCCATCAAGGCCCACTGCCCTTTGCAGATGTAGTGCACTCTAATGGCCCGTATACATAGCGGCGTTAACCGCTCAATCATCACATCAAACTGCCTTACCTCACGCGGTGGTGTTATCTCGACCACTGCCGAACTACCGTAAACAATCACCTCACCTAACTTGTCGCACTGGCTTCGGTTAGCAAAGCCTTTGCCTCGTTCTTGATATGCCCAATAGTTACCCCAGCGCGTTAACCCATGACGCAACGCTTTCATGTTCAGCGTCACTTGTTGATGCTGCAGCTGCTGCACATTAATCTTCACCATTATTCTTCACCACTAATCACCGCCTTTATTTCTTCAATCCCTACCCGAAATACCTGGTCACATATTGCCGAAACATCATCAAATGGCACTCTCACATAACCCCGTTCCCAACGCTGATAAGTCCGTTCGCTTACCCCATAAATCTCGGCCACTTCGGTCTGGGTTAACCCGCGAATCGTTCGGCCAACTCTCAAAATATTAAACCCGCGTAATGCCATTTCGCCCCCAAAAAACTCTAATTGCATATTCTACTAATAATGATGCAGTGATCATCACAGCCACCCACTCGCAGTCAGGGTTTGACCGTTCTCACTTTCCACAGACGATCTAGGCAATATCTCGGGCGCAACAGAAGAAAACCCACGATAAATTAAATACTGGTGATATTGGTCTAACGCTTGGCTCATGCCCTTATCTAGGGTCGATTTAACGTACTTACGCAGCAAAACAGGCAATGAATGATTAAGCAGACGTTCACCAATCATGGTATCGACACCTAGGTCAGCAACAATGGTCCTGAACAATCGACGCAAATCATGACTCGTAAAATGCTTAAACCTAATCAGGGTATGCCACTCATGAGCGCTGCGGATTGAAATAGCGCCAACATTGCCAGGGAACAAATAAGCACGTTTACCCACATGCTTAAGCTGCCACTTGCGATAATGCTGAATTAACGCCTTAGCCGAATCAGTCATAGGCACCCGATGCTCTTGCTTGTTCTTGGCGTTACTGGCCGGAATAACCCAATAATCCCCTGCAAAATGCTCCC
This sequence comes from Shewanella sp. T24-MNA-CIBAN-0130, assembly GCF_040310185.1. Lineage (NCBI taxonomy): Bacteria > Pseudomonadati > Pseudomonadota > Gammaproteobacteria > Alteromonadales > Shewanellaceae > Shewanella > Shewanella sp. T24-MNA-CIBAN-0130. Next base: position 41,076 of record NZ_JBEOPP010000029.1, read on the forward strand.
ACCGAGCCAAACGAGTTTCGTTAATGCGAGTACCAAACATCATCATCAACACAAATAACATCTGCACCGGCATGACCACTGCACCTAAACGAGTAAACAACTCGGCCAAATCTGACTCAAACAAGCGAGTATCAACCACATCAGCCACCTTAATTGAATACGTCACCCGATAACCGGCAAGCGGATTAGTGTCAATCAAACGAAGCTTTGAAGCCGCAGCAAACACCGATTTAAGCTTATTAACGGCTTCACGAATGTACTTAGGTGAAAACCCGTCAACCAACATCGGCTTAACTAAACTCACGTCAACAGTAATAAAACTCACATTAACCAAACGAACATCAGCCAAACGAGGCAACAAATGACACTTGATCATCGACTTAATATTGCTGCGCCAACTCTTGCTGTAAGTGGTGTTATTGGCAATATGTTCCTGGTACCACTCAAGTAAACTGCCAACCGAATCAAACTGGCCCGTCACCATGCCACCCACATTGCGTTTAGCCAACATCACCGGCAAATCAGCACATAAAGTCTTAATACACATGCTTGGCCAAGTGCCCACCTTTTGCCAAACGGTCTTACCGTTTTCATTCAACACCAAATGAACACTCGCCCGCGTTCGGCCAGCTGCTGCACGTAAACGAATTTCAGGAAACTGCGGATCACGATAATCACGAATAACACCACCGCTTAACCAACGCCTTAACGCCGCATCGTTTAACTTGCCAACCTCAACACCAGATGCCGCCTTTGCCCTCGCCGCTTTAACCATAGTTACGCTACCAACCTGTATTCCCAAGCGGTACACTTTTCTCGACGGCGTTTTTGCTTAACCGACACAGGCAACTCACGCCAGCGGGCACTTAATGCGGTTTCGCTATCGTGAACACCAAACTGGTCAAAACACTGTTGCTGAATCTTATACAGTGTTAAAAACCGATTACTACTCAACACACGACACAAACGCTCTTTTTGAGTTAACGGTTTTTTCTGAATTAAATTACTCATCAGCAGGACTCCTTAAACCAAGATCACGTCTAAATTTTGCTAATGAAGCCCTGCCCTCATTAGGCTCAATGCGGCGGTTAGCGCGAGTCGGTAACGCCTTAGGCAACTCAACATCAATCAACTCACCTTTGCCGTACTTGCGGCATAGAATTTGGTACTGACGAGTAAACATCGTTAGCACGTCTTTTTCTAAGCCCGTCGCAAACAACCAAGATCCGCATTCACGTACCGCCAAGCCAACCACATCGTGGCTCCACTTATGGCCTGCTAAATTATGATAATGACGCTTTGCTTCACGATAAGCCGAATCTAAATCAGGCAAACCATAATCACCCGCAGTTGGTTGGCACCAAGTGGCAAACTGGCGCGGCGATGGCCAAAACTGGCGGTCACCTTGCTCACGACGGGCTCTATTCAAACCCATTTGCACTTGCTCAGTGCTTCTCACTCCTTGCAAAGCCAAGGTCTTTAACCACTCGCCCTTATGAAGCTTTTCGTCAACATCTTTTGGGGCGCCCACCGGAAACAGCACCCGCAACTTAATAAAAACACTATCAACAATCGCCATATCCATAGCCGACGGTTGCTTATTGGTCCGTTCGTTAGCCAGTGCGCCAACTTGGGTCGAATTAATCACTGTTTGAATAGACTTCATATCAACGGGTCCTCTGGGTCAAAAACTGAATCACTCCAATCGGCCTTAACCACTTGCTTAGCAACCAGACCCGCGTTAACCAGCCAATCAAATTCAAAACCAATCCAACAACGGGCAACACACAATCCAAAAACATCATCAACCGAACAACCTGCCTCAACGGCCCTCACCAAATGCGGAGTCAGGCGATTAATCGCAGTTTGGGTTAACTTGGCTTTTTTCTGCTTACGAACGGCCAACCAGTCTTTAAAAGTTTGCTCAGTTGGCAAAGCAGGCCACTTTGAAAAATCAAACGGTGATTTTGAAGATTTGGTGACTACATCTTTTAAAGGTTCATTGACTGGTTCAAAAGAGTGACTGATTCTGGGTGCAGGAGATTCACTAGGGGGTAGTGCAGCAGATTCACTATCTAGTGTAGGAGATTCACTAGGGGGTAGTGCGACAAATTCACTACCTAGTGCAGCAGATGCACCACCTAAACCACTCTGTTGGTCAAAATTTAAATGAAAAACATTAGACGAATTACCTTTAACCCCCTTACGATATTCACGGCGTAATAACCCAGCAGCTTCAAGTTTTTTAACATGGTCCATCACGCTACGGCGGCTAATTTCGCACTGTTCAGCAATGTATTGATAACTTGGCCAACACTCGCCCTGGTCGTTCGCGTTATCCGCCAATTTCAATAACACCAATTTACGCAGTGGATTACCCACTTTCGTTTTCATGGCCTTAACCATCAATTCCATACTCATGCGGGGCACTCCCACGTACTCAATCTAGCAACAGCTAAATTGACGAAACACAAATACTTGATTAACATAATATTGCCTCTCTTTAGGTATTAACCCCGTTCGGTCGCCAAACTTAAGCGGGGTTTCTTATTTCACAGCCAAATTTTAAACAGGATGTTTGAATGAACTTAAATACATACGGAACCATAATTGGCATAAACAAAGAATTTAGCCGCATAGCTGTCAAACTGCATGATGGTGATATAAGCGTCATGGGTGTTGATGAACTATCTGACTTCGCCATTAACCACGTTCTTTATGGACGGCTTAACCAAGAAACAAAGCAGCTCATCTTCAACAAAACAGCGAAAACAGACCATTACATCAACATTGAAGCCACTGGATGTAACTTTGAAACTGCTCATTCGTTTCTGTTTTCAATATAAATACTGAGTGCCAAGTTAGTCCGTAACTGGTAATAAATATCGCGCCGCTTGATGTGTTTGTCTTGATTAACTGGGTCTATTCTTGTTATCTCAATCGAACGCTCGGCACGCTTTTCTTGCATCAGCAAATAACCCAAAAACCAATCCACGCTCACTTGTGGTAACAACAACGTATTTGAATCACCTAACAGCACTTTACTCACAATCTTGACCGCAATAGCCTCTAAGCGGTCTACGTTAACCTCAAGCAATTCGGGTTCACGCTTTAACACATCAATCATTCGGCCAACCTGTGAACGGCTAAAATTATCTAAGGTACTAAACCCATACAAAGTCGATCTATTACGTCTAAAATCGATTTCACACATAGGTGAAGCATCTTTAGCCAAGGCAGCAGCCTTCATCATCAATACGCCAGCCTGAGCAACCAACAATGCAACCTGTGGATCGGCGGCTTCCTCCTGCGTCCTCAAAAAATCCGCAAACTCTGGTGAAATAAGCTCATCACTACTGCCGACTTGACCATGCACCGAACAAGCTTTACCGCCCTCTAAACAACAAATTAAACATTCAGAATCAAACATGGAATTTCCCCTTACATGCTCTAAAGCAACGACGTAAAGGTCGATATTTGACCAAAACCAAATGCTTGAGTAACATGCTATTGCCTCTCTTTAGGTATTAACCCCGTTCGGTCGCCAAACTGAAGCGGGGTTTCTTATTTTTAAAATTCATAACATCACCATCAAGGATGAATCATGGAAAAATACAAACCATCAATAACCGTCGGCGAGTTCAAAAAATGGCTTAGCGACTACCCAGATAACATGCTGCTAGACTTCTCAATGCTTGATTTCAAAAGACTAAAACAGCGCTCACCAACGCTAGTTCAAGTTGAATTTAACCAACAAGTTTATCGAGATAGTACAAACAATGTGGTGGTTGAAAACCTTGCACAATAGCCGCCGCATAGATACCCGCAACTTCTTGTGAGACTGGTGCATAACTTTCGTGAACCTGTTCTCCCAACCATCGGGTGAAAAAGAACTTTTCACCCGTTTTCTCAATAACCCACTTCTCTTTCTTTTCAATCGATTTGTTATCACTTAACTGAGTCATCACTTGCCCCTTTAAACATAAAACAAAACCCAATAGTTAATATCACTGCCAACACAAGCCAAACTAAAATAAATGACCACATATCAACCTCGTTTACGCATCTGTACACTGCGCTGTAAGCGTTCATAATCATCACGACAATCTGCATCACAAAAGCGTTCTACCGTCGGTGACTCGCAATAAAAACAACGTCCCGTTAATGGCGGTAAAATCGGTTTCGGCTTGGTTAATTCACTGGCTAAATGCAGTTCAGCTAATTGATTAGCTTCATCAACGTTATCAGCCATAACTAACCTACCGACGTTAATTTTGATTCAGTCAAATACGGATAATGCTTCTCAAGAATATCCAAAGACATTGATGTCACAGCGCGCGACTCACGCAGTTCGCGGTGAGCGGTTTCAATCTGATGACGACTTGGGTTAATGCCTAAATGAATAACGGCTACTTGCGCATCACAATTCTCTTTGGTTAGCGTTGCTGCCATTTCATACGCACTTAACGACATACCATCGCCAACATAATCAACCACAACCGTCACCCCAACCATGCCGTAAACATCGTTTAAATACCCAATGCGCAACTCGACAGGCATGGCGGCTAATAGTGCTTGCTCTACATGAAATAACCGCTCTGGCACAGCATGTTGTCCTTCATACTGACCAAGCCAACGAAAAATCTTTTGCGCATTCACTCTAGCGTCGTTAAAAATGTCGTCCGAATAGGTAAACGTAATACCTTCCTTAGCCAACACAGTGGCAAGCTTTAAGTCATCAACCGCCTGCACTACCGCAGTAGCCATTGCAGAACGGCTCACCTTGGGCAATTCAAGCCACGCATTAATGGCTTTCATCAATAAATCTAAGCGTGATTTCTGTTTCATGTGTTTATTCCTCTATTTTTATATTCTTATTAAAACGCTATTTAGGGTCCGGAAAAACATCACAGAACTTACATTTAACATTGTGTAAATTTAATGCGTTAATAATTTTCCAACCCGTATTCAAATCAACACTACGTTGACCTAACTCATAATTACCAATAGCGCCTTGCGAAACCCCTATACATTTGCCAAGCGCTTTTTGAGTCAAGTTCGCCGTTTTTCTGTATCGTGCAATGTGGTTCATGAAATCCCTCAAGGAAAAATACAACAGCCCCATTAAACACAAGATGTGTTTAAAAGTAAACACAAATTGAAAAATAAATAATCACAGTTTGTGGTAAAATTAACTCAGCACGTTTCGACTTAAACGAATAGGTAAAATCATGAGTCTTAACCATCGCGTTGGGCAGCACATAAAGCATTTGCGGATAAAATCAGGTATTAAAAGCCAAGCCAAACTGGCTGAGCTTTGTGGCTGGAAATCTCAATCAAGAGTAGGTAATTACGAAGCGGGAAGTCGTACGGTTAGTCCTGCAGACGCAGAAGTATTGGCTAAAGTCCTAGAAGTGGACCCTGCGGAGATTATTTTTGGGATACCAAATGGTAAAAGCCCAACCCTTAAATATCAAGATGAAGCGGCTTTCAGTATTTCAGGTTTTGAGTTCTGGGATAGTGGCACCCCACTCAATGATGATGAAGTAGAGATACCGTTTTATATGGAAGTAGAATTAGCCGCAGGACACGGCATGGCAGAGGCACAACATTACTTGGGCCCCAAATTACGTTTTGCTAAATCAACATTACGCAAATCAAACGTAGATCCAACCAATGCTGCCTGCGTTCGCGTCAGTGGTAACAGCATGGAACCAGTATTACCTAACGGTTCAACAGTGGGCGTAGATACATCACAAACTAACGTGACCGACGGCAAAATGTACGCCATCAACCACGATGGAATGCTACGCATCAAAACACTTTATAAGTTACCTGGTGGCGGCTTGCGGCTTCGCAGCTTCAATCTAGACGAATGGCCAGACGAACGCTACGAAGCTGACGACCTAAAACAAATAACCGTGATTGGTAAAGTGTTTTGGTATTCGGTATTACTGTAAACACCAAGGTTATTACTTATTCATAACCTCGACTAATCTTGCCAATTTACAACAATTCCATCTTGGATATATGCATAACGCTTATAAATACCATTGTTAAAAACCCATTGCTCAGCACCATAGGCTGAGCGATTTATTTTCTGCACTCTTCCCCAGCTAAACTCAAGCGCCTTTACCCTCATGCCAACCTCAACTTTATGATGTTTAATAAGCAGGTTCTCGGCATCACTAAATTCAGCAGGATCATAAGCCACAGCCTCATAAGGTTTGTATTTTTTTGAATTGTCATTCTGAATGACTACGTCAACTGTACTTTGACTAGCCCCTGCATCACACGGCATATCTTGGTAAACCTGCTTACCCTCATTCTCACATTTAAATATTTCTGCGTTAACCGGCAGTGATGTAAGCAACAGCGTAAATGACAAACTCACAATATATTTATCAAACATAACCCCCCCCTAGTCCAGTTCTTATTTATACCAGTATCAATCATTTGGATCATCTAAAACAAAAAACCACAAAATCAAACACAAAATATAAACACGATTTGTGTTGACACAATAAACACAATTTGTGATTATTAGGTCGTACCCAATACCCGAGGACGGCAAAATGATACTGACTAACACACCAAAAACAGACAAAGAACGCGCTGAGCACTTCCACCTGGTCAGCATTCGTTTTGCCTGCTTACTCACCACCAAACAAGACCCAATGGAATGCCCACGAGTACAACAGCGCATCGCAAAGCTTGAGCGTCAACTAATGACATGCAACCCAAGCCAGCTATTTACCAAGCAGTTTGAAAACCGAGCAGGTGAAATCGGCAGCGAACTGGCTATGCGTTACAACTACAACACAGGCCGCATCGCCTTATGGCGCAACACACCATTACATCAAAGCGGCACGTTGTTTCAGCTAAGGGCAAGTGTATGAGCGCTGCCACCGAATACTGCGACAGTGAAATAGCCCCCAACAGAAAGCTAATCCCAAGCGCTGACATTCTGAACCATAAACGACTGACGGCCCTTGCGAACCTTACTCACAATGGGCACTACCGAGGACAGGGAAATGACCCGCGAAACCGAAAATGCACCATCACTGTGGCTTATGGGTTGGGGTTTGTTCGTTATCCAACTCGTGCAGTGGATTGCCGAGGGGATTGCCGCCCAGTTTAGCAATTTGCCTGTTGTATTCGGCCTGTTGCCTTCTGAGCTGATTTTTTTGATAGCGATAGTCCTTCAAGTTGCTTACACGTTCTTTGTAATTACGTTTATCGCGATACAGATTCACAAAGGAAACAAACAAGAACAACAGATTAACGGCAATTAATAGTTTGAATATATAGGGGCTAACGGGTTTATCCAGATACTTAATGATCATCATAAATAACCCCAAAAGCGGTACCGAGGTGATTAGCGTAAACGGATAGCGCCTTTTGATATGACGAAGTAGGCCTCTGATTTTGCGAAGCATATTAAAAACTCGATTGGCTGTGTAGGAACACCAATCGTAGCACGAAGCCCAACGTGATTAAAAAACGGGCACTAATTTAATTAGCACTACCAAGCCCACTACCGAGGACAGGGAAATGATACTAGCGAAAGTTCACACCCCACTACACCAAACAGACAAAGTGTTCCAACTGAGGGCGAATGTATGAGTGCTGCAAACGAATACTGCGATCGTGAAATAGCCAAGTGCAAAGACATGATCCGCACCTGGCCCCATGAAGCACCATGCCTTAAGCGCTTAATAAAAGGCTGGAAACGCACTAAGCAGCAGTTGCAACGCAGCTCAACGTTCAAAAAGGATTTGTAGGGGGTTCTATGTTTTTTGTATTCGGAGTGAGTGAAACATTAGTGAAAAAGGCAGCAGATAAAAAATGCAGTCGATTCACTGGGACTTATCCAAACAGACGAGAGCTGACTATTGATGAATATCAACAAAAGCTAGCTAAAACCCGTGATGAACTGTTTGCCAAAATGAAAGTACAAAAGCTAAGTCACAGCTTATCAACACCTAGTTTAGCCAAGCAATACGCAGAGCTAACCAAAGCACAAGAACAATGCCGTGATATTGAAATTAGATACAGAAAACCGACTGGAACCATTAATCCAAAAACAAAGAAAGACGTTTTGGAATGGGCCACTTACATAGGTTAACAATCGAAGAGAGCAGCGATTATGAAGAAAACAATACCCGCTTTTTTAATTGAAATGTCAAAGCAAATTAATGAGCAGAATAATAGAATGACAGCTCATCCTGTGTGGCAAGTTAGATGCAAAAGGTGGCGGATAACCATGAGTGGTTACTCTGATACTTTTGAATTTGTAGATACGGAGAACGAACATTGTATCGCGGCAACCAACAGAGAAGATGCTGAAATTAATCAGCAGATAATTGATTATCTTGATTGTGATCCTGATGACTTACCAGAAATTCTAGAGACATGGGTTGATGGTGAAATTGATGAAGATCTATCGGGTGAAGATAAGATTAATTACTTTCTTGAACATTTCGATCATGAATATAGTGAGCTAGAAGGCTTTGAACTATTTTGGGTTGAAGAATATGAAGATGTTGTTAAAGGTGCATTTTTAACTGAAGCGGATGCCAATTGGTTTATTCAACGCAAGCAGCATGATTACCCTAAGCTTTATACCTATGTCGAATCAATGTGCTACTGCCCTCAAATGATTGAACTAAGAAACTGGATAATGTCATTGACCAAAGAGTCCGAAAAAGCAAAGCAGTCTAACCATGACGCCATGATCAACAAACTAATTGAAAGTACTGGTGGTGAGATATGAAGCAATTAGATAAAGATCTTAACCCAGTAGAATCAAGCAATGTGTCTCAAGATACCGTAAGACTCATAGAGCAGCTTGAAGAATGGTTCCAAATGAGACGCGATGCGCTTGAGCAATACAAGGGTACTAAAAGCTTTGTTATTGGCGACCAAACTGTCACTGACGAAAGGTTTATTCAAGGTTTAAAAGTAGGTTTGCATGTTGCTTTAGAAACTTTTGGCAAAACACTACCTATCTCAGTTGCCGAGGATGATGAAGAATGAAATACCTAATTCAAGGCGGTGAGTCAGCTGAACGCATTGCATTACTGCTGCGATTCACCAAAATCAGTTCGCCACGAATCATAGCCGCGCTTAATGATCACTTTGTTACAGGCTACCAAGAAACTCGGGCAGCAATACGTAATGGCGTAAAAGAAAGCAACCTAACAAGGGCAATTAACACCTTAGAGGATACTGCACATAACGCAGAAATGCTCAAAGAGCTTGATTGGGTAAAGTTTGGTTATAAGTTTGAATCTAGTGAGGTGGCATAAATGAAATCTAAAGCAGCGTTTAACCATATCTTAGGCCACTATCGCGCCCAAAAATTGGGGTTGCCATTTAATATCCATAGCGGCGACCAAATCAAAGTGGCCATGATACTAGGTGCACTTGATTGTCTTTACTGGCAAGCATTGGGCAATGGCCTGACTAATCTCGCAAAAGGCATTGGCAGAACAATTATTCATTCTTATAAGTACCAAAAAATTAGACTACCTGGTCACCCTATCACGGGCTATCAAGTTAACGGTTACCCAAAGATAGACCTAAAAACGGCTCAAGGCGGTGCAGCATGGTCAAAATAACCAAAACATTCAGCACTAAACAAGGCGTGGTGACGCTATCAACGCCGTTCTTCACGCTAATGCATGACCAGCAACAAATTGAAGTGACTTATAAGCCAGACAATTACAACGGCTGGGGCATGTGCAAAACGTGCAACGCTATTGAAGTCACTGACTTCACTCAAGCAGATGCAGAGTTATTTGCCATCACCGCCGATTCAAAACTTCGTTTACAGGGGTATGCAGCATGAAACAGTCAGAAGCAATCAAACAAGCACTGCGCCAGTGGTACAGCCAGCCCCGTGATCAAGTATATTCATGCCAACAATTCATGAAAGCACTAGCTGAAAAATTAGCTAAGGAAGGCAAGTAATGAGTGCCGCCATTGATATAAATGCTGAACTAATAGAACACTATTATACCAACGAACACCTAAGCGGTGATCAAGTCGCGGCAAAACTGGGCCTTAGCCAATACTCGGTAAAAAAATACCTACGTGAAAACGGCAAGGCCAGAACCAGAAAAGAAGCGACATCAAAAGCCGCACACACATTAAGGCAAAAAGCGGCTAACAATGCGTTGAGCGCATACGACATGCAAGAGTTGCGAGAATGTCGCATATCTACCCTTGCTCTATCATTAATATGTAAAAGGAGATCTGGTGATGTCATTGTTGACTAAAGATGAACTTGAACAACTTAGTGGCCTAACCCAACCGGCTGCGCAAGTTAAATGGTTAAAAACACAAGGCATCAATCACTTCGTTAGAAATGACGGCAGGCCTTCTGTAACGTGGGAATTTGTAAATAACCCACATGGAAGCATGTTAACCAATATCAAACCCGCAAAACCAAATTTTGGAGTATTAACCAATGCGAACGCGTAAACCAGAAGATGCATGGATGCCGCCTTCTGTTTATCTTCATAAACGTGCCGGTGTGCCTGTTAGTTACATCATTAAACGTCGTAACTCAACTAAAGTTCTGTGTAAAATCACAGCAACTAAAGCTGACGTGTGGGAAGCCTTTGAGCGTGAAATTGCTGAAACAAGTTTGGAATATACGGTAAGTCGATTAGTGATCGACTACCTCGGAAGTCAAAACTTTATTGACCTGGCGCCACGAACGCAACGGGACCGAACCCGTGAGCTTGAGCTATTCAGCAAAGTATTTGGCGAAATGAAACCGGAACAAGTAGAACCGTTTCACGTTCGCCAATACATCGACTTACGCGGAAAAACCAGTAAGACACAAGCTAACCACGAATTAGCCGCTGCCAGCGTAATGTTTGCTTGGGGATATGAGCGCGGACTGTGCCACAACAATCCAGCTAAAGGGGTTAAAAAGTTTAAGCTTAAAGCCCGTGACCGCTATATCACCGACATTGAATACAATGCCCTATTGGCATGTGCAGAAACACGGCTAGGGATTGCCTGCGAGATAAGCTATCTATGTGCAGCAAGACAAGGTGATGTGGTCCAGCTTACTTGGGCGCAAATTACCGATGAGGGTATTTACATTCAGCAAGGTAAAACAGGAAAGAAACAAATTAAAGCATGGTCGCAAAGACTGCATGAAGTGATCAACCAAGCAAAAGCATTGCGCAAAGGCGTGGCAAGTATTTACGTGATCAATAAAAATAAAGGCGGGAAACTCTCACAAGAAGGGTTACGCAGCGCATGGAAACGAGCAATGTTAAAACTGGAACAAGAATACCCGCACGTTGAGCGCACGTTTACGTTCCATGACATTAAAGCTAAGGGGATATCAGATTACGAAGGGACAATGTCGGAAAAGCAGCAATACTCAGGGCATAAAACATTAGCGCAAGTAAACACTTATGACAGAAAAGTAAGCGTAGTGCCGACAATTGGCAGTAAAGCGAAGTGAATAAGAATGCAGATTTAAATATTTCTTTTTCTACGTTTTATTCTACAGAATTGAAAACGGCTCGCATATTTCTATGCAAGCCGTTGTTTTATTTGGCAGGGGTGGCAAGACTCGAACTCGCAACCATCGGTTTTGGAGACCGCTGTTCTACCAATTGGAACTACACCCCTGTTGACGAGGGCATTATGCTAAAACCCCCTCCAAAGGTAAAGTACTTTTTTAAATAAACCGTTCAATTGCAGTTTTTTCAGGCAAGTTAGCCATTCTAACTGGTTTATGAGTCGATGATGTTGTTACATGTTGGTTCTAGACATTGGTTAATTTCAACGGTGACATGGCTAAGCTGCGAAAACTTACGCTCAAGTTGTTGCTTTATTTGCACAGCGTTGATGTCATTGTGAACCAAAATCGAAACAATGGCAGCATAATGCTCAGCACTGACCTTCCAGATATGAAGGTCGGTAACAATAACACCATCATGTTCAAGAAATTGCTTAATTTGCGATTTCTGATGTAATGATATTGAACCATCAAGCAAGATTGGACTAGTTTGTTTCATTAATCCCCATGCCCAACGAGTAATAATCACCGCACCGACAATCCCCATTACAGGATCTAAGAAAGTGAGTCCCATATACTTACCAAAGACTAACGCCACTATAGCTAATACTGACGTTAAAGCATCTGCAAGAACATGGAAATATGCAGCTCTTAAATTATGGTCATGATGAGGTTTTGGCTGACTTTTATGTTCATGTTCATGTTCATGTTCATGTTCATGTTCATGTTCATGTTCATGTTCATGTTCATGTTCATGTTCATGTTCAGCGTGATGATGATCATGATCATGGGTATGATGATCTTTCAATAAAAATACACTGACAATATTGACTGTAAGACCAATAAAGGCAACAAAGATAGCTTGGTTAAAATAGATTTGTTCTGGATTAATTATTCTAACTAAAGACTCAATCAACATTATCAACGCAACCATACCTAAAGCAATTGCACTGGTAAAACCACCTAATACACTCACCTTCCCAGTACCAAAAGCAAATTTCGGATTATCAGCATTTTTACGGGAGTATCGATACGCGAATAAGGTGATCATGAACGCTGCGGCATGTGTTCCCATATGCCAACCATCGGCCAATAGTGCCATAGATCCATAAATTGAGCCGGCAATAATCTCGGCTAACATAGTAATGATCGTTAATATAAGAACATAAAGAGTATTTCGCTCACCATCATAGTTATTATGACTAAATTGATGATGATGTTGCCATTGCTTTATAGGATGAGATTGAGGAGTCATATCAGCATTTATGAAGGAGAAATTAAGACTCCATTATTTATGTATTTACTATTAATTATCAAGCCCAAACCATAGAAAGTGATACACCTGTAGCATAAATAACAATAGTAATCGTTATTGTTATTGATAATCCCCCTTTTACTAAAAAGATAAGCAATAAAATCGTTTTCATCTAGTATTTTGTACTTTAATAGGCGTAAGAAAGTGACCAAATGGCTCTGTCGAGGAACTGTCTCTAGCAGGAAGTAGTCAGGGTCATCTAAATCTGTACACAAACTAATGTGGTCAACTAAAACTGTACACAAACAGGCGTTTTTATGCTGCCATTTCGGTTGCTGTTGGAGCCATATAATTGTTATAACTATGACCTCGTTTTGTATCGTAGTGCTTCTGTATATCATTCAGCACATCATGCTTCGTTTCATCAAAACTATTGAAGCCATACTTAGCATCCATTCTATTTTAAAGCTTCTAAAAAACGTTCCCCCAGCAGTTTCCTCGTCGGCTCATACATCGAGTTATCTGATATTTCCACAGAAGGCTAGTGTAGTGACAACTCAGGTCAGAATGAAACACTAGGTTTCTAGGACGCCCACGGTTTTCAAATGCCATTCTTAATGCTGCACAAGTCAAATCGGTATTAGGACTGTCAGAGCACGCCCAACCCACTATCTTTCTCGCGTATAAATCCATTACCACCGCTAAATAGAGCCATTTCGTTCCAGACCAAACATAGGTCACATCACCACACCAAACCTGATTTATTGCTTCAACGTTAAACTGCCGCTTTAACAAATTAGGGGCTATTTTAGATTCATCATTTGCTATCTTGTAACGATGCTTTCTGGGTTGATTACTAATTAGCCCTGCATCTCTCATTAAACTCGCGGCCTTATAACGGCCAACATTTTCACCCAGTTGATTAAGCTGACCTGCTATCGTTCTTGCCCCTGCAGAGCCACGACTATCACGGTGGATTGCAATTGCTTGCTGGCGCAATTTTTCACGCTCAGGTTTCACTAACCCACGGTGTTTGAGATGGTAATGATAGCTGCTTCGCGGTATTTCAAATAAATGGCAAAGCTGTTTGACGATGTTCTGCTCTCTCGATAACGATTCAATTAACGCTATCGTTTGATGTTGTCTTGCATTAAGAGAGCGGTAGCCTTTTTTAGGATGTCTTTCTCCCATTCAATCTTCTTAATTTGCGCTTCAAGCTCTTGAATTCGTTTTTGCTCAGGAGTGATGGCATGAGATGATGGGGTAATACCTTCAAATTCTTGTCTAAGTTGAGTCACCCAACGTCTAATCGCTGTTGGACTTGCCCCTGTAGCCTTGGAAGCTTCACTCGTAGTGTAACCTTGTTTAATAACGAGGTTTGCAGCATCTATTTTAAATTCTGTTGAGTAATACCAATCCGCATTAGACTTTACCCATATTGGCCCAGTCTCGTGTGCACAAACTTTTTACCCTGTCCTTACACTGAATAAACGTATTCCAAGCGCGGCAACACTGTTCAACG